>JAPWTX010000044.1 GCA_028275825.1 Ignisphaera sp.
AAGCTTTTGTAGGCAAGGGTTCTCCAACCTCAACACCTCTCGGCTCCCTAAACCTTATGAACAGCAAGTCATGCTCCTTATCAAGGTAAACCTCTATAACTTCCCTAGGAAGCTTAACACCGCATTTGCGCTCAATACCCTCTATAACCCTCCTCAAATCTAGATCTAGCAATGACATTACCCTCACAATAATCACCTAACCCATCTTCTAACCTTATATTTCTCATACTTTTCACGATTTATAAGATATGCTGTTACAACAATGTTTCTAACAACTACGATGCATAGGTAATAGCTATTCAGTTTCATTAAGTAATATTTAACATTATCTCTAAACCTATCCCTATAAACCTCAGTAGGATTCTCCAAAGCATGTTGCAAGAATTTCTCAACATCGCTTTCGGTACTCAGATTTAGCATGGTTATCCAGTCCCTATGCCTCTTCAAAATATGTCTAATAGAAGCTTTAGGAATTAGGGGATCCAAATGTGTTACACCGGCTAGCTTCATCCTCTTGAAATACCTGGTTTAGAGCTAGTTATAGAAAGGGGCTAGGTAAATATATGCATAAGCTACTTCACTAAATTGCTGTAAAGTCTTGAAGAGAGAATTGTGAAGATAACTTGTTTTCATTCTCTCCATAACATCCTTACTCATTTTAATAACATTTTGTAAAGCGTTGTATATCGTGAAACGCATAACACCGTTCCAAGGGTTATCTATGCCCATGGCCGGAGCTGATCTAATTTCTGTTGCAAGTATCGATGTTGTTGCACCTACTGATAGTGCTAGGAGGTTCTTATTCAGTTTAATGGATGTTATTGGTGGTGTTACTAATGTTAGGGTTATGGAGGTTAGGGATTGTGTATGTATTTGGAGTAGAAGTAGAGATGTGCCTTAGAAGGGTTAGGGATTCAATGTGTTGAGAGATGCTGATGCAAGCTATTGATAGGGGTATAAAAACTTTATGGTCAAGTACCTCAAGGACTGCCAATTACACAAATGTTATATTCATTCTAAGGATATTTTCTAGTGTGGAGAAGGTGATGAAATGTATGCCTGTGATATACAAGTGCTCTAAGTGTGGCTCAATAATAACTGTTTATATCGAGGGTGAGGGCACGTGATACGGGATTCCATCGCCATCAGATGTGGTAAAGTATATTGGTAGTAAATGCCCAGTCTGTGGCAAGCCTCTAACAACTAGTATTGACCCTGATAAGGTTGTTGTTGAGGTTCGTAGGCAGGTAAGGGAATTTGGTGTTAGGAAGAGGAGGGGTATAGAGATAGAGATTAAGCTCTAGGTCTTCTTCTCCTGCTTAGCCTCCTCCTTAAGCCCTAGCAAACCCTCCTTAAACTTCGCAATCTTTGGGTATATGAACAGCACCTTAACAAGTGTTGCATACACCTTTAGCTTCATTCCATACTCCCTCAAAAACTCATCATTCCTCTCATAACCCTCTAGCCATATCAAGTCGCCTATCCTGTTAAGCTCCTGAATATCGGCAAGAGTTAGCTGCTCTGGCTCTTTAGCCAAGAGCTCATCAAGCCTTTTCTCAACCTCCTTAGTATAGTACTTAGACTCTGCAGAAGGCTTTAAAGATTCTAGGTAACCCCTTAGCACAACAGCTTCACTCTTAGTGACAACACCTCTAGACTCCAAGATGCTGAGCAAAAGCTCGTTGTACTGGATAATAGTGTCTCTCAAAGTCCTAATCTCCTTCTCTATAGACCTAAACCTGTAGTCTATCTCAGTGAATTTCTTTTCAAGTCAGAAACCAAGACTTGCAACAGCTACAGACACAGATGTTATCGTTGCTAAGATATTGACTATGGTATCGACAGCTATGGACACTATTCACAGCCTCCAACACGCTGTCCAAGCTTTCTACTCTGGTTTAAAAAGGGGTTATATTCTTTGCATCGTAGCAGAACTACTTTGCCCTATCCTCAAAGCCTTTACCCCTAGCCATTGATAACTATTTACACACTCGAAACAAAACTGTAGACCTGCAAACCTAGGATCTTTACAAACGTAGAGCTCTATCTAAGAGTTTAACTCATTAAGTAGAGAAGGTCTTACATAGAATGCCCTATTATAACAGTTAAATGGTTAAAGTGTAATGCAACTGACGTAGCTATAGCACTTCATGATTGTGCAAGCCCTGAAAATATCGAGATGGTCACCTTAACCATTTATGTTAAGATTCTAATAGGCTTTTATACCTAGCTCAATGTAGTACAGTGTTGATACATAGGAATGAATCCATAAAGGAGATTCCAAGATCTTTGCCCATAGTATAAGAATCTAATAAATGGAATTGAAAGCTCAGGAAACATAAGCCTAGACCCATATATCCTTAGACCCCTCCTAAACCTCTTAACAGCACCCCTACTCATAACCTCCAAACCAATAATAATAAGCACGAAGAAGCTAAAGAAAGGAACCAAACCTATGATCATTGCTAACAACTTTATAGTCTCAGGATCCATAGAACCACAGCCTTCAGAAACTATATTAACTAACACAACAAATACATGTAATTCTCAACATCAGATTTGCTCGCCACATGCACTCACCTAATGCATTAGGTGCTTCGCGATTTGTTTGGCATGAGCCTCCTTATGAAGAGTGCTGTTGCCTGTGCTGAGAAGCCTATGAGAAACCCCATAAGCATTGGCAAAACGATTGTTAGAAGTGGGTTAAAGGCTTGAAAAGTGTTGATCATGTAATCATACCACATAAACCAGAAGATATATGTGTAGAGGATGAATGGTGAAACTCCTAACACTAAATGAATTGGTAAGGGAGTTTTGCATAACAATCTTTTTAAGCTATATGGAAGAATCGAACCTATGACAAAGCCTATGAGGAACCCAGTAAAAAACATCGCTTTATCCATTAAGAGCACCTCTAGGAACCAATATCGCTAGTAATGATTAAGTTACGTAATGAACTATGCTTAGACACCATAAAATGCGATCTGCTTCGCTAGAATCAGGATATAAAGAGAGATAGACAATAAATAACTTATCTGACTTCCCCATATTTGCTCTCCTCTAACCATTCCACAGCTTTTCAAAGAATTTATCTATGTGTTTTGAGAATAAGAGATAGAGTAGATTAATACCACTAAAGATGGCTGTAAATATAGTTGTGAATAGCATTGATAGGTATAGGGCAAGATCAATGTTGTAGAACACTCTTGAGTTTAAAAGTAGGTATACATAAGATGTAAAGGAAATGAATGATACAATAGAGTTCATTGCAGCTATAATAAGTTTGCCTGCAAACCTACCCTGACTAATTGAAGAGTTGAACTTTAGTAATAACCTGAAGAAGGAGAAGTAGAGAGAAGCTAAAAGCGTTGCAGCAAGACAAACCAGGCTTACCCAAAGCCCTAACATCTCTAAACTCCCCACCCTCCAACACCAGACACTATACAAAATACAAATATAAAAAGTTTATGCTTTATGTACACCATCATTAATGAACCTTATCCCCATCCCCATACCTTCATAAAGAATTTCGCTACCGGCTTTGCAAAACTCCAGCATATACCTGCAACAAGCCATGCCGCAGATGCTATTAAAGCTGGTACCCAGCCTCCATATGTAGCTGTATACCAAGTGGCGACAATGGCTATTGCTGTCACAGCTAAGCAAATAATGAGACCCTTCCAAAAATCTGTTGCTAGCGCATATCCTTTTTCTAGTGGTAGGTTGATCTCTGCTGGTATGTTACTTGCTAGCGTTTCTAACGCATTAGCTATTTGTGGATATGCTTGTGGTACGTAGCCAGAGTTCTTGCCTCTTGTGAAGTATCCTGGGCTTGAACCACTATAAACATTTTGTGATAGCCACTTAACTCCATAGGCAATTAGCTTGTAATACTCACTTAGGCTGCTAGCTCCCTCCGGAAGAATTATCCAGTCTCCATAGAATGTGGTCTTGTTCTTGAACCAGTAGTTTGCATAGGTAAACACATAGCTATAGCCACTACCATCAGGCTTTAACTCAGCAACGCTAGCAATGTAAACCTTGTGGGTATCACTAACATTCCTAATTAGGTATATCACGTAGTAATCAACGAAGTTATTTGTGAAGCTTGCTCTAACCCACCTCCAATACATAACAGTATTGCTATCAATAGATTTGTTGCGTAGCTCTCCAACCCATAGACTCCAAGACGATAAGTTCTCGCCATACACAATGGAGTAAGCTAGAAGTCCGTTGATATAGACATCTATTCTACCCTCAGACACAGCATAACTTATATTCGTGCTCCTCTTTATCTCAGCAACAATCCTAGTTATGTTTAGTACAAGGTCTCCTGGTAGGTAGGGTGATTTAACTAGTTCAACACTTCCATTCCTGTAGATGTATAGTGTGTTGAACAATTCGTACCTCTCAACCTGATCCAATGGAATGTCACTAAACATCAGAGCTATCATAGCCAACATAATAAGCTTAGATCTATCAACATCGCTTACAGTTACATCCTCAGCTAAAACCCTTGGAACACTAACCCCTACTACTACCGGCACCAACAACAGAATTACTATAGCTAGCGCAATAACCTTCACAACAGGTTTGGATACAACTATATTCATACCCAAGCCAAGACACCTCACTTAACTAGCTTAAAAAAATGAATAGAATGGTCAAGGAAATCGCAATACACATAGAATTGAATACCAACGAGATTTATAAACCATTTAATAAACCTTTCGCTTTCTAATCACAAACTCAAGCATCTTAGCATTTCACATAGTAAACATCGTAAGCATCACTCACTTCTAGGCCTCGCAATTTAGTGAAATCAAGACTTTTAGAAATTTCTCAGATTAAAGAATAAGGATTCCAATTATGTACCACAAGCATATCCACAAATAGCTAATGCTTTAGAAACTTTAGCAGGCAATATACCAGCAGAGATCAACCTACCACTAGAAAAAGGATACGCACTAGCAACAGATTTGAATTTATTAGCACTTGCAGGTCTCATATGTTGTGGAGTTACGGTCATTGGAATTGTATCGGACATAGTTGGCAAGATTTTGAATAATGACATACTCAAAGAAATAGGATATTGGGGGATGAGAATTGGAGGATTATGTAGCGCAATAATTGGTTTTAGAGGTTATATTAAGATAGTAAGGCTAAGGAGATAATGCTAAAATATTAACACTTTACAACATAAAGTATTAGGGGTGTTTGGCTAAAGGGATTAGCATGATTTTAGTGCTTCTCTCAAAAATATCAGAAGAAATCATTTTTTTGCTTATTATTGTAATTATATCTATACTCATGCCTTTTGTACTTGCATTTCGTTATGGTGATAAAATAGTTGCTTTGCTCATGAGTAGACTTAGCTTTAGGGTTCATACTCTTGTATGTGCTTTGCTTAATGCTTTAGCAGGTTTTTACCTTGGGATAGGGCCAGGGACATTATTTGAATTTTTAAGAGCTTTACTAGGTAATGATTTAGTATCTGGATGCATAGCTGGTGCATTAGCAGGCTTCTTAGCAGGTATTAATATACCTAATTGTAGTTATTATGCTGAAAGATTTAAAGAGGTCTATGGAGAAAAAGCAAAAACTCGTAAAGCAATTTTAAAGGGTGTTTCAGTTACCATATTACCCTTCCTAGCCACCCTTTTTGGAGCAGAATACTTAATTAAGCTACTTACTTGTATCATATTACATTTATGTAGTGCCTAGTATTGGGGGGTGAGGAGCTAAAGAGTGATAGGCAATGCCTTGGAGAAAACATGTATTTACATTCATCTTTTTTGTCTTATGGTTTAGCTTATGCTGGGTTCTATTCTTTACAATATTGCCTCATTGTATTCCTTTATTGAGGTCATTCTTTGGAGAGCCAAAACCCTTTATAGAAACTGCTGTGTGGGGTGCTTGTGTAGGAGCACTAACATACCTGCTCTACATACCTTTTAAACGCTTACTTCGTGTAAAGAGCTAAAATCTACCAGTAGAAAAAGGCTATGCACTAATAATAGATGTTTTACCAGTTATTCTAACAGCCATTACATATGGAATAATTGCAGGTGTAATTAGTGCAGTGACAAACGTTCTTGTGGCTTACGCAACGGGCGAGCGTGACTTCAGAAAATTAGCTCTTAATGCTGCTGTAGGTTTTGTGTCAGGTTTCATAGGTGCATATACTGGTATTAAGTTATTTGGACTTCATCCAACGGGTATAGATGCAGTAGCAAAGTATATTTGGGGTGTACAAATAAATACTTGGATTAATAGTGTTTATACAGCGCTTACAACACCACCACAGCAATTGTGTAGAGGCTCTGTAGCTATGAATAAAAAGAAGCTTAAGCTAATAGCTAGGATTTTTTCTATTGGTTTTCATTAATTTTTACAGTTAATTATTTATATGGTACTGTTTCTAAGAACCCAAATCCTCTTCTCTTTGCATTGGGGACAGCATTACTTGCTACTCCATTACAAACCCTTCTATGGATTTATATGTGGCCTAAGATGTGTCGTGAGGAATTGAGAAAGGGGAAGAAGTTAGAGGAGTTAAAAATATGTAGAGAGCTTGAAGAAACAGGATTTAGGATCTCAACTTAAGGGTAAGATTTATGCTAACAGTAATTGAAGCGTTCCATACCTAAATGTTGTTAAGGTAGAAGGGAGACAACGTATATGATTTTAACGCCTCCCTTAACAACATCAATACTCATATCATTGCATGTGTATTCTCAATGCTTTAACAGGTCTCCACACCAGGTTAGAGTTCGAGATGTTGTTTAGGAGTGCAATATTCTATATTATTATTGTGTAAGCTATAACGACTAGGTGGAACCCAAGCAAGTGGAACTGGATAAGCTTTGGCATTAGTGTGGCTGCAGGAGCTGTATCGGGAGGTATTGCCGATGTTGCTAAAGGATTATTTGAGAGTGTATGGAGCTCTAAAGTTGCAGAGTATGTATTTAGTCAGGTATTCGTCAATGCACCAATAAATGCTTATGCAAGCCTCTATGGTGTAAGAGATGCGAGAAGCTATCTAACAAACTTTGCATACTCAACATTTTGCTCACTTATACCTAATCCTTGGAGTAACAAGTAACAAACATGTATGAGTTAAGCTAAATAAGTGTGTATGGTGTATAACAAATGTATGAGGTTTGGCTTTGGGAATCAAAATATAGTTGGAATAATGGTTTTGCGGTGAGAAGCTTTTGAGCCGTGGAGAAGATGAGGAGAGGGTTGGAGAGGAAGATTGCTATGGGTAAGAAGCCAAGTAGATGGGATAAGTTGTTGGAGAAGCTATTGTGTTACAGCTAAGCAACTTATGGTGATGACCTGCTAAGCTTTTTTCGCATGATTTGCTTAGTCTATTCCTGTATAAGAGGTGTGGAAGGAGTCTTCTTATATGTGTATAGCACCTCATTAAATATCTTGGTGATGCTGCTATTCAGAATCTTAATCTATAATGATGTGTAGAGGCTAAGGAAGGTGACGAGGCTTATCATTTTGCTATTGGCTTAGGGTCTGCAAGGCTCTAGTCTTTGGGTTCCTCTAAAAGGGCGTAACAAATCTTATCTGCTTTAAAGTTTCTTGAGTATTGGTGAGCGCTTATGAGGCTTGGGAAACTGGTTGGTAGGATTGGTCACATATACCCCTTGAGGAGGGAGGTTTTTGGTGGTTGTAAGGATAAGGCTAAGAATTGTTAGTAGGGTAGGTAAAGAGGTAACAACATCAGCACTTGTAAACTCTGGTTTTGAGGCTGAGACTCCACAGCTCTTGCTACCCAGATCACTAGCTTACGAGCTTGGCTTGTGGCCTCCGCCACTAGATGCAGTTCTTGTTGAGGTTGGCACAGCTGGTGGTCCTGTAAGGAACTATTTAATACCCAAGGCGCTGGACGTATATGTCTTGGCAGGTGATAGGGTTGTGGGGCCAGTTAAATGCGATGCAATGGTGTCTCTACTAGAGTATGAGGTTCTTATAAGCGATGCTTTAGCTAAGGAGCTCGGAATAGTTATTCTAGCTCCTAAAACAGGTTTGTGGAGGTTTAGGGATGAGGATAGGGTTAGAGCAAGTGAAGCACCACAGTACTGGTTCTAAAGAGGCTCTTCACTTTTTGGATGTTGTGCTTATAAGGTGTGCAGTTCTTCTTCTAGCCTAGGCGATGTGTTTATGGGTCGTGGTGGCAGAGGCTTAATAGTGATAATTCTTAGCTTTGTGCTGAGCATTATTGTCAGGTTCTCTGTATCTAGAGATGCAAGGCTATATATAGTCTCCATCCTTAGAGATGCTGTGATATGGCTTGTTGTAGGGATTGCTGTAAGCATGTTTGTAGGTGCTGGTTTACTGGGTTGGGTAAAGCCTGCTGCTAAGATCAGTGTTTGGCTAACTTTCGCAGCTATTGCACTGGGGTTAGCAGCTCTAGTGCTATGGCTATAACACCTTTTGATGCTCACATGGAGAAGACCTTGTTTCTGGTTTAGACCTCTACCTTAACCACCTTCTTATATAGTTTCCCCAGTGCTTCTCCGAATTCCTCTTCTGTCAATATCTTTATGTCTATGGGTGCTTCCATGGGTAGTCCAAGGTCTTCAGCCCTAAGCTTAAACATCTATCACCGTATCTACGCTCTTTAGCTCTCCATCTGAGACGATGATCGCTATGTCTATATCGCTAAAAACTGAAGCTTATCTCCAAGAACATCCCTAGCCTCTTCAGCCACTGCCTTGCTTAACTCTCTCCACTTCTTCAACATCTCAAAACCTTTCAACTGCTTGTCTTGGTAAACTCATACTCAATCCTTATTAGCGTCTCGAGAACCTTCTTAGCAACTTCAATGCATGCCTTTCCATGATTCTCGAAATACTCAAACTCTCCATACCTACCCTCAATATAGCTTTCCTCAAGTAATTCAAGCTCTTTACTATGACCTGAAACAATGTCGTCTACAGGTTTTGCCAGGTCCTGCTTACCTGCCTCATAAAGCATGTTCCTTAACTTAGCTAGTAAAGCTTTGGAGCTGGGAATCCTTACCCTAACCCCAAACAATCTGTAGAGCACGGCTTTAGCCGCTAACTGAATTGCTTGCTCACTATTGAAGCACGCTCCATCGTAATCACCTTCACTGTAATCTCTCTCAGCCCTTATGAGAAACCTCTTAGCTCTTTTCCACAGAAGCTCCCAGTACCTAGAGCTCATAACCAAACCACAGAATAAGGTGTAGAGAGATAAAAATGTGTGTATCTTGTTTAAGCATTGCCTATGCTTCTCCCTGCTGTAGCGGGTTAACTACGTGACCTATGAACAGTATTGCACCGCTTGCTTTATCCCTTAGTATGAATATGAATGGGTGGTTCAAGACTATTTCTAGTTGGTATGCTGGTGCAGATGTTGCTATAATTATTGCTGTTACTGCAGCTGCTTCGGTACCCTTCTCATTAACCTTGATCACCGCTTTATGCAGAACCCTATCTACGGCTGCCTTGGCAGGAGTCATTCTGGAGAAGTCTGCTTCTCCTAGCATGAAAGCCTTTCTGATTCCAAGCTCCATCATGTAGTTGTTGAGGTTTGTGCTGTAGGTTATGTTGAACTTGGGCATGACTAGGCGTGCAAAGGTGGGGTCTTTTTTGCTGTCAAGGCTTTTAAGAGCTTTTAGTATTAGCTCCCTATACCTCGGTATTGCTTCGCTGAAGTTTCTAGGCATTATAATGTCCATAACAATGCTTGTACCTTTATAGGGTATCTCAACAGCTGTATAGTCATCGTCTAGAGCAGCAGTTATGTGCCCTCCCTTAACACTCATAGCAGGTACTCGAACAACTCCATTCTCTATCCAGAAATCAATCTCACCACTAGGCATGAACTCAATTAGCCACTGAGCCTTGAAGTATATAGCTGATACAATAACAGCTACAGTACCTCCACACGCTGTAATCCTTGGCGATGAGCTTAAGCAGAAGCTGCTGAACTCAAAGGATGTGCTCGTTATAGAGGCTAAGGCGTAGGGCGAAGCAATCATGGTGTGCAGGTCTGAGGAGGAGTGCTACAAAGAGCTTGAGCGTGCAGCTAGGAGGTTCCTCGAGGAGCTCGACAAGCTCCTTAGGGGGATCCGCAACGGCAGGAACAGGTAGCAGGGTTCTCGACCTGGCTACCGAGGTCTGGAACCCCATAACGGGCTGTCTACACAGTTGCATCTACTGCTGGGCTAGAAGGTTGGTGCTGACGAAGCTCAGGATCTTCCCGAGGTACAGGGATGGCTTTACGCCAAAGCTTAATGAGAATGAGCTTAGGCGTAGCTTCAAGCCAAACACGCTTGTTTTCTGCTGTGATATGGGCGATATTTTCAGTCCCGGGGTAAGAGATGAGTGGGTATACAAGGTGTTGGAGCACATAGCTAAGTATCCAAAGACGTGGTTCCTTCTGCTCACCAAGAGCCCAGAGCGCTACAAGGACTTCCTCTCAGTTATGCCAAGAAACGTTATCTTGGGAGCGACTATTGAGACTGATAATGATGAGCTCTACCTGCAACACAAGATATCCCAGGCTCCTCTGCCGAGCCAGAGGATCAAGGCTATGAAGCATCTGCAGTGGGATCTAAAGCTCGTGTCAATAGAGCCCATACTCGACTTCACAGGTAGCTTTGATAGGGAGATAGCCGAAATTAAGCCGGTCATAGTCTACATCGGCTACGACAACTATGGAAACAGGTTGCCCGAGCCGTCGCTACAGAGAACAGTTTCGCTGATAAAGTTCCTCGAGGCTAGAGGCATAGAGGTGAGGACGAAGACCCTCAGCCCCGCCTGGTACGAGACATCGTTGAACAGGGTCTAATGCAGAGAACTCTGCATACATGGGTAGGGGCATACAGCTGTGGCCTGGTATGAGAAGCTGGATCTAAGCAAGATTGACCAGGAGACCCGCTACAAGGTGTTCTACTACCTGTACAGCAAGGGCTTGAAGGCTAAGGATCTAGGAGTGTCTGAAACAACTCTCTACAGGGTTCTGCAGAGGAAGATCCCTATATCAGACAGTTTGTTGCTTAAACTGTTGCAATGTTTAACGGAGCAGGAGTTCACAAATGGAAGCCTCGCCTTTTAAGGCGGGGAGAATAGAAAAGCTCATAAATCTTTTGCTACAGCATCTATTTTCGGTGTTGGGTGTAGGCGAGCTTAGCAGGCTATGAGCCTGCACCTCCCCGAAGCTGGCGGCGGGGCCTGACCTCATGATGCTGCACCCGTGATGGGCTC
>JAPWTX010000018.1 GCA_028275825.1 Ignisphaera sp.
AGGCTGTTGAGGATCCAGATACCCTCTACACTAGGGAAAGGATACTACTGCTCCACAAACTTGTAGAGCTTAACCTAATAGTTGATGAGATTCCTCGCAGAGACCCCGTGTCCTGGGTTGATGAGCCTCCTCCAGAGAAGGATCATGAGCTAGGCATTGGAAAGCTAGCAGCTTGGCAAACACCACTACATAGAGAAGCTGTCAAAAAGTCTTGAAAAAGCACTAAAATTAGTTGAGCTTGTCATGGCTGTAAAAATAGCTGAGATAGATTCTCAAGAACTTTGTTATATAGGAGTGGGTATCAAGATGAAAAGCCTTGGCACAAGCCTGTAATTAATTTCTCAACAGCTTCTAGATCCATTGCCCCTGGCTATGGGAGTTTGTCTATTCCTCTAACATGCAGGAGAATCGTGAGCGATATTCTTCAGGTCAATGATTTCTTTCATTGCATGTCTGATATTCATCACATGCAATGTGAAATCAGTTTAACGATAAAAAATTGAAAATGAGTTTCATCAGCATTCTATTGTGTGGCGGGCCCGAGGGGATTTGAACCCCTGGCCACCGGCTCCGAAGGCCGGCGCTCTATTCCTAGCTGAGCTACGGGCCCATATAGTATTTAGCTTGTAACAAGCTTTTTAACTATCATTTTCTAGACTCTTCTCAGTGTGATGATAGGTCCGCTTCTGAGTTGTGATGTTAGAACCCGAGTCTGAGTCTTTTTCAATGGTTCCCGTGAACCATATTCCTAAGCTGACCTCCTCCCTACCTGAAGGGATAGGGTTCCCCTCTATTTACTTTAGGTCTTAGCATTGTAAGAGCAGTTTTGCTATAAATGGTATTAGCGGAACTTAGAGCACAGCTGGCTGGTTATACTATCATTATGTGTATGTAATCAAGAGTGAGTAGTTAGGGAGCTACAAAACTACTTAGCAAAGTTTATAAGTGTTATAGGTATGTAGTTATATGGTGATATAGTTGCAAAAGTATGTCACTATATCTGTTTTGAAAGAAGTTAAAGAATTGCTTGAGAAAGATAGGGGAAATAGTGATTGGAGTGAATACCTGCTGAGGCTTTACAATGAGGTTAAGGAGCTTAGAGCTAGGCTAGCTCTTGAGGAGTTGAGGCGTTTGCTTAGCGATGAGGAGCTTGATGAGATTTTAAAGTCTAGTAAAGAGTTTAGGGAGAGGTTTAGATTGCGATGAAGCTTTTCGACACAAGCATTGCTATTGAGCATATTAAGAAGGGGGTGTTTGAAAAAGGAGCAATATCGGTAATCACGCTAATAGAAATTTTAAGAAGGGTGGCATCGGAAAAGAGAGCAAGGGTTAAGGAGCTTCTTGAGAAAGTATATAGTGTTATAGATATCAGTAACAATGCTATATTAAAGTACTGCGAGCTCTATTCCCAACTCAAGGAGAGGGGAGAGGTGCTATCAGATGCAGACTTACTTATAGCAGCAACAGCAATAGCACACGACTTTGTATTGGTTACAAAAGATAAAGACTTTCAACGGATAGCTAATTACGGTCTTAAATTGGAATTAAGAACATAGTCAAAGCATTTCCCGCCAACGGTGCATGATGATATTCTGTATTTCTGTTAGCGGGACTGGGCCTCGGCATGTGTTCACTAACCACACCCACACACACCATGGACTCCAGGTAGAGTCCAACGCCATGGAGCCCCTCAACAAAGGCTTCATGAATCTCTGGATCCCTAACAAGTCTACCCTCCCAAAAACCAATATCATTAGGTCCAACAACAAGATGGAGTCTAACAGTTGATACAGTAACCCTAGAGTCAAAACCCTAGACAAGGTATAGGGATTTATGAATGCTAATGTCTCTATAGGTAACATACCCCCTCCCAATACAGCCTAGACAGCCACTAATTTAGTTTCTACAGCTATTAGCTGCACCTTGTTATTGGAGTTGCTAAGAAACTTGTTGAGCTACTTGGTGAGGTGGTGAAGAGAGTGTAATGTGTTATACCTTAATATATATTTTCCCGTATTGCGTAATTTATATTTGTGGTGTATATGCTTAAGAAGGCTATTTTTCCTTTGGGTGGTTTGGGTACGAGGCTTTATCCACTTACTGTAGAGACTTCTAAGGCTGTTGTACGATTTCTTAACAGGCCTTTGATAGAGTTTTCTATTGTTAAGCTTGCTAGGCAAGGTATTACAGAGTTTTTCATGGGTGTGAGCGGGTATTTTAATTATAAGGAGGTTTATGACTACTTTGGCGAGGGTCTTAAGGTGAGGGTGAAGTACGGTCTTCCGGATGTGAGAATAAGGTACCAGCCTAACGAGGATAGTGTGGGGAATGCTGATAGTGTTAGGATAATTATGAATTATTATAATATTAGGGAAGAGATTCTGGTTGCCCAGGCTGACCTGCTCTTCGATGTAAACATTGCTGAACTCTATAATTATCACGCAAAGAAGGGTGCTTTTATGACTATAGCTGTAAAACTTCTTGATAGGGGAGAGGATATAAGACACTTTGGTGTAGCTGATTTAAGTGATGATTGGAGGATTAAGCGCTTTGTTGAAAAGCCGAGGCATGTAAGCGAAGCCCCCAGTAGATACATAAATACGGGTATCTATGTGCTCTCCAAGGATTTCAGGGACTTTATAGAATCGCCCAAGATACTTGAATACAGAGAGAGGGGCATGATGGATTTCGGCCAGCACATAATACCTCTCATAATAGAGCTAAACAAAGGTGTTTATGCATATGAGTTGAAGGGCTATTGGTTTGATGTTGGAACACCAGAGAGATATTTAGAAGCAGCTCTTCACCTATTAAGAAGCCTCTCACCAGAAGATCTAGAAGCAAAGACACTTACAAATAACGTTAAGGTTCAGGGAAAAAGCAGAGAGTCTATGGAACTGCACAAACGCATTCTATCTCAGATAAACAGTGGAGAGGTAAAAGTCGATGGAGAGAATCTGATAGGAAGACATGTTATGCTAGGAAAAAACATAGCATTGGCTGATGCAATTATAGATAACTATACAATAATCGATGATAACACATCAATATACCACAGCGTTATTATGGACAGGTGCAGGATAGGAGCAAACACCGTAATAAGAAATAGCATTATAGGAAGACACACTAGAATAGGTAAGAAAGCATTGATAGAGAGTTCTGTAATAGGAGATGATGTTATAGTGGGTGATGAGGCTAAACTAGTAAACGCCAGGGTATGGCCCCACAGAGAGGTGCCAGCAGGTTCACACATAGAGAACATGACCCTGAGATAACGATGCTAAAAAGCTAAAACATACCTCTACAACCATTTTATCCTTACTCAAAAACTCACTTCATTAGGAGGTATCGCCCTTCAGAGCTGGGAAGAGGTTGGAGAAGCTCCATGCCAATCACTACATACTCTCAACAATTATCAACACGCTCATCTCTCGTAAAATATTCAGCATTTAATCTTGGTCCCTAATTATAAATGTGACAAAGCTCTGTCAAGAGCTTTATGCATCTCACTTAACCACATCTTTATCGCTCTAGGGTTCCAGAACTCTGTCCACCAATAATCGCTATCGATGGCATGGTAAAGAGCCCAGTAAGCTTCTCTAATATTCTTATCAGAGTTTCCAAATACATGTTTATATAGTTTGAGCCTGTGATACGCTTTTTCAACCTCCATCCACATGTACCTCTGCTCATCTAATTCGCCATCCCACTTATGGAAGCCATTCACCCAAGAGTTTATAGGTATATAGAAAATCCTTTTGCACCCATCTTTACATAGCTCAGAGGCTTCATGACCTGTCATACTTTTTACAAATCCCTTCTCCTGAAGAACATTAATGTATTTGTAGAGCTGTTCGAAGAAGGGGTATGTGTTTTTAGGATACTTAGAGAATATCATCCAGTTCTCTCCATCCAAGGCAATTGTTACAAACCCCCTCCTACTCATAATTTGAAGCATTGTATCTAGTGCTGCTTTCAAAGCCTCTACCCTTGTAGCAAAGTTGTTTCTAAAACCTATCAAATCGCTGAGCACTTGATCTCTGAACAAAATCCTAAGACTTTTCCCATTATATATAGCCTCATAGGGCTCGTAAATAGAGTTCTTGTTACCTAAAGCCCTTGCGAAATGGCTTTTCCCACAGAGAACCGTGTACTCAATACCAAGATCGCTATAGATTTCCACAAGCCTGTTGTGCCAAGCCATTTCAGGCGTCCATACCCCATAAGGCTTTAAACCAATTGCATTTTTCGTTATCTGCAACCCCATTTCAAGCTCATCTCTAACAACCTCCACCATATCAAACTTGTAGAGAATGTAGCCCAGAATTGTGTGTGCATATACAGAGGACATAACCTCTATAGTGCCTTGAGAGACAAGGCTTTTATACTCCTCAAGAGTGTGCCTAACAAGTTCAATTCTTCTATCTGTAGCTGAAACAACATCCCCGCTTTCCAAAACATAACCCCTTTCCATGCCCATCATCCACTGCGCCAAGAGACTTGGGGATAGATGAACCGTGGTCTTGACCTTTGGAAACTTTCTGTAGATCAAGGCATGCACATAGTAAGGACCACCACTTACATAAGGTTCGAATAGGTTGTACCAAACCCACTTAAACGGATAATCAGCAAAGAACCTGCCATCAGGAGTGTAATTTGGTGGCTGATGGTTGTGCCACACAATAACGAGGTTCACAAGATTTTTAGCTGTGCTGAAAACAGGTAGCACTAACTTTTCTTGGTCGCTCTCCCCACACCCCTGAGCCTTGGCAACAAGTGTCAAGAGGTACTGGTCTGCATCGGCTGAAGGAACCTCGAAAGAAAACTGTGTAAAGACCTCAGATTCATCACTTTTCACAGTCTTCGATTCGCTAAAAACGCTCTTCTCAGTTACATCAATCACTGCTATTGCAGTAAGTGAAATTACGGTATCTGCGCATATCACATCCTTATGAACAACCACATCAACTTTTGCCAAATCTTTCTGCAAATATATTGCAGAGTCCGGCACAATAGCTATCTCCACAAACTACACCCATTCTAAAAATTCATTACCTCTTACAATATATTAAAGATTTGAGACTGCAGGGAATTCTTTAGCTTCAAGGTGTTAGAGCTGAAACTACACTTACTTCAGATACTTGATAAAGTCTTTAAAAGCTCTTCTCTCAACTCCTTGATATCTATAAATCCTTCCCTAACCCTGGCTCCTAGAATCTCCAGCTCCTTAGCCACATCGTCTAGGAAAAACATTTCTCTGAGCCACTTTGCCAAATCCCCTCTCACCACATGATATGCTAAAGACTCTGGAGGGGCTAGAGATGACGTTATCGCAATGAGCTCTTTCAAGCTTCTGGCTCTATATGGCAGAGGTGTGCCAGGTCCTGCATAAAACTGAAATGCCTTGGAATATGGCAAAACAATTCTATGGCTATACATTCTCGGTTTTGATGATATCTCTTGCAACACCATTGTAGATAGAATGGCTAAAGATTCCATCATTGCTGTATAAGCTACTGAAATATCTTTATATGGAGAGAAGTAGTTATGCACATCACCTGCAGGCCCTATTTTTGTTGCCATGTAGTATAAGTGGTCGCTTGTCCCAAGATACCTCCATATGCGTAAAGCCTCTCCACCAACAGCTTTCACATATGGCTCTAAAGAGGTATAGATGTCGAAAACTGTGCGCTGCATACCATTACCAAGCCATGCAGATAAATCTCTCTCATCAGCCCAGCTTATCGTTTCCCATATGGGGACATCTATGAGATCCCTGGGCTCATGCCTCTGCACAGCTTCAGATGGTGCAACAACATTAATGTTGCTATACTTCGCTAATTCTATTGGAAGCCATTTAAGAAACTCTAGAATCCCTGTAGATGGGTGATGATGTTCGCCAAAGGTTTCATAATCCATCGCTATGAGAACAACATCTCCAGGGGTATTCGCTACCCATGATGCATACTTATCTGCTGTAAGGGGGTACTGATCCCAGCTCTTATCAGAGAACCTGAATCCTATATCGTCACTAAGTCTGTAATTTCTCAGCAAGATTCTCGCCTCGTTGCCCTTAGCCCTATAGACATAATTAGGGCTCCTCCAACCAAGAATTTTTTCACTGCCCTCTGTCAAAATAGTGCTGTATCCTAGTCTACTAAGCATATATGCAATGTCATTATTATATATAAACTCAGTGTTTTCAGCCACCCTAGGCTCAACACCAAATAGTTGCTTTACAACAGCTCTGTGGAGCAGCATCTGTTCTGCAAACTCATCAGAAGAGAAGAGAGAAGCCAAGCTATGATAGTATGTTTGCTCCACAAGCTCTACAACATCCCTAGATACAGCCTCTTGCACAACATCAACAACCCTTTTATCCCATTTCAACGCCTGTTCAATTAGCACCCCACTCAAACTTAAAGCAAACCTAAAGTCTTTTCCAGAACCCCTAACAACCTTTACAGAATCCAAAAGAATTTTAGTGGCCCTTACATAGCACTTCTCAGAGACCCTGGCAAAGATCTCCTCATTCACCTTGCTATCAAACAGCACATCAAATAGCTTCTCAAAGCTCAGCCTCCCCTTAATACCATCAATAACCAGGTTCCTGAGAACACTCCTCCTCAGTCTAAAAGGCTGATGCACCTCAAAAACAAATACCACATCAACCATGGCGCATCACACAATTCAACAAAGCATATATGACTAAAGCCTTCTACCTACAGCTGTCTGTCAAATAACTCATCATACCCCCTAACACCTCCTCACTATAGAGACCTAACCACCTAGCGCGATGAGCCACTCACCAAGACCTGTAATTACCTGTGAATAGCTGTAGATACTTAGTGAGCGGCTCATCACACTACCCCCAAGCCCACTCACCGCAGAAGCTCAAGCCCCTGCCGCCAGAGGCTTCAAAGCCCTGCGGGCCTCGGAAACTCGGGGACACCGTTAAGTATGTAAATCTCTTTGGTTTATAAATCTTGTAGAGGCTCAGCACTTCTGTTGACAGCCCTTAAAATCACTACAGTTCTCGGAAACCCAAGGACGTTATAAAATTACAACCTCCTAAAGCTTAAAAACCTTCTTGAGCTATGACATTATAGAACACAAAGCTTTACAACTGAAAGCTTGCTATTTATGGTGGGGAGGAGATCAGAGATGTCTCAAATCTATTCAGAATGATGATAACCCTGCTTCGAGTTCTATGCTGCTAAAAGCCTTAGCACGTCATTTCAAACTTCATACAGCTTCACAATAGCTGCTCTGGCCCCTACTCTAAAAAGCAAGGCTTTTAGCTGTAAAAGTTGTTATAGGCTTATTAACCTGCTGGCATGCGGCTTAATTGCAGTATACATATATCCGTGACTTGAAAATGGTTCTCACAAACAAGGAGAAGGACAACCCATATCTTGTTGAAAGACTAAGAACATTTGAGATGAGGTCAAGGTCTGTAAAGGATTTGTTGAGAGACATGGCTGATACAGCTTACCAGGGCAGGGCCTTAGGAGAGGCGTATAGCATAATTGTGGATATGTTGAAAGAGAGTGGAAACACGATATTCCTCGGGCTTGCCGGCTCTATGAGCACAGCTGGGATGTGGAAGATTATTAAGTGGCTTGTTGAAAACAGGTATGTTGATGTTGTTGTCTCTACAGGTGCAAACATATCTGAAGATATATATGAAGCCATGGGTTTTAGCTACTATAAAGGCTCTCCTTATGTAGATGATAGCGAGTTGCTTAAATACAAGGTGGATAGGTTTTATGATGTCTATGCTAGCGAGCTGCATTATAGAAGAATGGAGAATTTGATAAAGGAATTCATATATACACTTCCCAGAGGAGCGCAGTATTCCACAGCTGAGTTCCTTTACCTATTTGGAAAGTACCTAAATGAGAAGGGTATAGACTGCATAGTTTCTGCTGCTTATAGAGTAGGAGTACCAGTGTTCTCTCCAGCACTAGTTGATAGTGGATATGGTGTTGCAGCAGTTCTAGCCCTTAGAGAGAAAGGCCATAGTATAGTGCTGGATATGGTTAAAGATTTTGATCAAATAATTGAAATAGGTAGAAGATCTGAAAAGATGTCAGCCATATACATAGGTGGCGGGGTTCCCAAAGACTATGTAAATCTCGTTGCAGTTATGCAAACCCTTATAGGCTTGCTGGAAAAGGGTGAAGATGTTTACAAACCCCTAGAGTATGTGGTGCAAATAACAACTGATGCCCCACAGTGGGGGGGACTCTCTGGTGCAACACTAGAAGAAGCTGTGAGCTGGGGTAAGGTATCGCCTAGGGCTAGGAAGAGAGTAGTCTATGCAGATGCTACAATAGCGCTTCCACTAATAGCCCAAGCACTCTATGAAGATAATGTGAGGAGGGAAAGCAAACCAGGCTTTGACTGGCTTTTTAAACACCTATAACCCGTGTTTATCCTACACAAAACTTTATTTATTTTTTGACAAAATAGATAACAATGCTGTAAAGTTTCGGTGATGCTGTCAGCTATGGTTGAGAAGGATATAGGATATGAAGAGAAGCTAGTTGTTGTAAAGGTTCTGAAGGCGCTGAATAAGTTCTATAGTTTGAGAGATTTGGAGCAGGTGCTTGACATACCATTCCAAAATCTTTGGAAATACATCAACTTAATTGGCATGCCTAGTGATGAGGTTGCTGAAAACTTGCTAGAGAAGTTCTCTAAGCTGAAAATAGTTGATGAAATTCTCTCTTCAGAGTCTAAGAAAGCTAAAAACACTCCACAGTACATTGCTTCAAACATAGGCTTCTTAGAATTATATGTAGTGAAGATAGGTAGAGAGCTGCGGAAGAGGGATATAGATGTAGTAGTAGCACTCTCCTATAACGCAATACCCTTTGCAACACTACTAAGCATAGAAGTAGATTCAGATATATGCATACCTATATCGAATGAGCATCTTGCTACAGAAACTGTAAAGTCATTAACATACTTTTCTCACTCATTAAAAAGAGTTGAAATGCTTATCTACCCGAGGCACTGCATGAAAGAGGGTAAGAAGGTGTTTTTAACGGATGTATTACTTGCAGATATAGACAAGGTGGAGTCAGTCAACAGCTTGATTAAGTCTAGAGAGGGAGAAGTAGAAGGGCTTGCAACAGTATACATAACGAGAGAAGTTCTCGAGAGAATAAGTCAATTCAATATAAAAACAGTGTATTACTTAGACGTAATATAAATCATAAATACAGATTCTAGAGGCAAAGCTAGATTTTTAGTAATGTTAGACCATGATACAAAAACTTAAGTTATAGTTAAGATTAGTTAGCTAAAGATAGGTGCAAGAAATGTCCAAGCCTGAGAAGAAAGCTGAAAAGGCTGAGAAGAAAGAGGGTAGAAAGAGAAAGAAGTAAGCTACTTGAATAAGCTTTGAATATATTCAACAAAATCCTACCACTTTTTTATTAAAGCATTTTTTATTCTGCTCTGAGCTTTACAAGAGCATTGCCTTCCCTTACAAAAGACCCTCTCACAACATAGACCTTTTCAACAATGCCCCTCCTTGGACTTGTAATCTCGATCTCCATTTTCATGGACTCCACAATAGCTATTAGATCTCCTTCGTTTATAGCGTCCCCCTCCTTCACAAAGACCTCAACAACCCTTCCAGGCACTTCAGATGTAACTATAACCTCTTGCTTTCCACTAGCTTCTTTCGGCAACCTTGCTGCAAAAACTCCTTTAGGCGTCATCTCCACTATATATTCTCTCTCACCTATCTTAACTCTAAATACACTCTCTCTTTCCACAGCTATCAACACTTCTATATCTCTGTCTTTTTCTCTAACAACGACCTTTTGCCACTGCATTTATTCAAAAACCTCTTGCAGATTTTGCGACAGCTATAGCGATAAATAAGGCTTCTGCTTGCATGTTGATGAGAGCATAACTCTTATTTATCGCTATATTGTTACATACCTGGGATTTTTATGAATGGTGTGAGGAGAGAGATTGAGGAGCTGAGGAGAGTTGTTGAAGAGGCGAAGCTTGGAGGTGGGGTGGAAGCTATAGGTAGACAGCACTCATCAGGGAAACTAACAGCTAGGGAGAGGCTAGAACTTCTATTTGATGATGGGAAGTATACTGAATTCGACATGCTTGTCACGCACAGAGCAACGGAATTTGGTATGAGTGAGAAGAAGGCTTATGGCGATGGTGTTGTAACAGCCTTTGGCAGGGTTAGTGGTCGGAATGTTGTTGGCATTGCACAGGACTTTACATTCATGGGGGGATCTGTTGGGGAGATGCATGCTGCTAAGATAGTGAAGGCAATGCAGTTCGCTTTAAGTGTTGGTGTACCCGTTGTATTCTTGAATGATTCTGGTGGTGCTAGGATACAGGAGGGTGTAGATTCTTTAAAAGGTTATGGAGAGATATTCCACATGAATGTTACAGCCTCTGGGTCAATACCTCAAATAGCTGTGATAATGGGTCCTTGTGCTGGTGGTGCTGTGTATTCCCCAGCCCTCATGGACTTTATAATAATGGTTTCAAAAACTTCTTACATGTTCATAACAGGGCCCAGGGTGGTGAAAGTGGCTATAGGTGAGGAGGTGACAGAGTATGAGCTTGGAGGAGCAGAAGTTCAAGCAAGTAGAAGTGGGGTAGCACATTTTGTTGCTGGGGACGATAGAGAGGCTATAGAGATTGTGAAGAGGCTCCTATCCTATTTGCCTTCAAACAGCTTAGAACTGCCGCCAAGGGTTGAAACAGGTGATGACCCCTATAGGGAGGAACCCTACTTAGATAATGTGATTCCTGAAGACACAGCAAAGCCTTATAACATGTATGAAATAATCCTGAGGATTGTGGATAGAGATACATTTCTCGAGGTTCAAAAAGATTTCGCTAAAAACGCTATAGTAGGCTTTGCGAGACTCGATGGCTACACAGTCTGTGTTGTTGCAAACAACCCCCTTTACTACATGGGATCCCTGGACATAGACTCTTCAGATAAGATAGCTAGGTTTGTGAGATTCTGCGACTCTTTCAACATACCAATAGTCACATTTGTTGATGTACCTGGCTTTGTGCCAGGAACTTTTCAGGAGCACAGGGGGATAATAAGACATGGTGCGAAGATAATATATGCCTATGCAGAGGCTACAGTACCAAAGCTTACAGTAATTGTGAGAAAAGCATATGGAGGGGCATACATAGCCCTTGGATCCAAACACCTAGGAGCAGACTTTGTAATGGCATGGCCAACAGCTGAAATAGCTGTAATGGGCCCTGAAGCAGCTGCAGAAATAGTATGGAGAAAAGAGTTGCAAGCCATTAAGAATGAAAATGAGAGGACAGAACTCTTGAAGAAACTAGCTGAGGAATATAGAAGGAGACTAACAACACCTTACTATGCAGCATCTAGAGGATATATAGATGCTGTTATAGAACCTTCACAAACGAGAAAAACACTTGTTGAAGCACTGCACCTATTCATAACCAAGAGGGAGATAAGGGCAAGACCACCGAAGAAACATGGCCTAATACCCCTCTAAAGAACCACAAACACACAGACAATACTTTACTCCTATTCAAAGTGGAAAATAGATCACATAGAGAGCTTTTAGAGGTTTTAAATAGGCTTCAAAGACTGAGTAAGAAGTAATATAATTGAACTCTTCTTATTCTCATACTCATACTATAACACCATACACTTCAACATTTTAAATTCAGTTATCCACCCCCTCATACAATACCCAATCTGTTGTTGGTATGTTTGCTTCGTATTTTGCTATGTAGAGGAATTCATCAACAGCCATGCCGGCTATTTTGGCTGCTGTTCTGAAGTCCCCCGTCTCTATATAGTACTCCAATGCAAGTACTCCCAGTTTGCGTATCTCCTCCTAATCTCTCTCCTCTCTAAACCTCTCTATTCAATTCTTCAACCTCTCATCAACATTGCTCATCAGGAATTGTCGCCAGTTATTTGTTATGATTCAAGCTCAAATATATGCACTTAGTATATGTGGCTATGTATGCATAAGGATATATATCTATTAATATATAATTTGGTATCTGAGTTATGTCTATGGCTGTTTTGTCTGTTAGGATTAAGAAGGAGCTTAAGGAGGAGGCTGAGAGGCTAGGTATAGATATTAGGCGTGTTGTTGAGAGGGCCTTAGAGGAGGAGATTGAGAGAGTAAAGATGGAGAGGCTGAGGGCATTAATTGAGGAGGCATTAAAGTATATGAATGTTTCTGTTAATGAGTGGGTTAAGACTGTTAAGGAGAGTAGGTATGAAAGGTGATAGGTCTGAATAGACATAGGTATTTACTTGATGCTTCAGCTGTATACCGTTTCTCGGTAGATAGTGGTTCACAGCCTCTCATATCTATTGATTTCAAGGCTCTCCACCATCTACTTCTCAACGGTCTCCCCAAGCCCCCTCACCGCAGAAGCTCATCGCTAGTTGCCTAGCGATTCATAGCCCTGCGGGTCTCGGAAACTCGGGGTCACTGATACGTTTATAAGCTTCTGAAGCTTATAAATTTTCTTGAGGGATTCCCCAAATGACTTACATAACGCTCACGTTTCCGTTTAATGTTTGTTGTGATGTTGCGAAGAGGTTTTTGTCTACTGCATGGCTGTTCAAGATTGCTACACATAAGCTTCTTAGTGTTGCTAAGCAGTCTCCTGTTCTCCCAGGTACTGATATTGGCTGGAAGAACACCTTTAGAAAGATTGTCTATGAGGTTATTTCTAATAGGAGGTATGCTGATGGTGTAATCATGCTTGTTAGAAGTGTTTATGAGTCTTGTAGGCAACTCGGAGTAGATTTTAGAAGTGTTGAGTTATCTGATTGGCTAATGTTTCAGCAGAGCGAGTT
Organism: Ignisphaera sp.; assembly: GCA_028275825.1. GTDB lineage: Archaea > Thermoproteota > Thermoprotei_A > Sulfolobales > Ignisphaeraceae > Ignisphaera. The sequence continues at coordinate 12,872 of JAPWTX010000018.1, forward strand.
GGAATACCCAGCAAAAAGCATTACTCTCAAACCGAGTTACGAGTTCCACATAACAACAGCGGACTACAGCAAGAATAGCTATAGAGATGTTGTAAAGCCTATAGTACCAAAGAGCTACAGGCTTCTGCTAGAAAAGATTTTGGAGGAGAGGCAGAGGTACGCAGGTAGAGTAGCTATAAAGAGCTACGGCATTAGAAAAGATAGTCTGTGGATTCGTGGAGAAGTGCAGATAACGATACCGATAGACTTCTACTACAAGCACATGGCAAGACGCAGAGAACCTAAAGGCAGTCTCATAGGCGGTATAGATGTAAATGTAGATAGGCTAAACCTAGCAGTAATTGATGAGAAAGGAAACTTGCGGGACTGCAAAACCTTCTGGTTCTCAGAGGCAACGACTAGAGGGTTTTCAAGGAGGAGTGCTAAAAGCATTATAGGTGCGAAGATTCGTGAAATGCTTAGCTATGCCTATCATCACAACATTAAAACATTGTTTTTAGAGAACCCAGGTGTTCTAGGAAAGCTAAAGCTCCTATGGGTTAGGAACGGCGATAGAAAGCACGAGAACTACAACTACAAGAAAGCTGTTTTCAGAAGCTCTGTCATTGAGATGATAGCGTTGAAAACACCACTATACGGCATAGAAGCTAAATACGTAGACCCAAAGGGGACAACAAGCTCTAGAGAGCATGACGAAATCATGAAGAGATATGGGCTAGACAGACATGCCGCATCAGCATACCTAATAGCATTAAGAGGTCTTAGAAATCAATGAATATGAACACTACAAATGATTATGAAGACCAAAACAGCCCCCTAATACTTAACCTAAGGGAGAGGATCATAAAATTCAAGGATTTCTTTGTCATACTAGATCTAACCATTTATGAGATTGGTAATGCTATATGGAAAGACTATAGAAGAGGTAGGATTTCAAATCCTATTGTTGTTGCAAGGCTCTTTATTGAGGTATTGAAGGAGTTAAAGAGGTTAAGTATAGGTAGTAATGAAATTACTGATGTTCTGCAGATCGCTATTGAGAATAATTTAACTTTTTATGACGCTTCTTATCTCTATGTAGTCAAGAGATATGGATTAAAGATCGTTACACAAGATCAAGATTTACTGAAATTTCCCGAGGCAATAAGTGTTGAAGATCTAATCAAAATTTTTAGTACAGAAAAGTAGTGATAGCGCATCATATCCCATTATTTTAATTTATGATTATGGTTTAGCAGCTACTAGTCCAAATGCTCAGCACCTTATTGATGAGGCTCCACATCAGCTCTATCACAACGAGGGCGCTTTCTTTGTTAAGGTTGAGTACCAGGGAAAAACATACTTTTACTGCCCATTCATGTGAGCATACATAAACGTTTCACTGGTTAGAGGGCTCTTGGCTAGATGGCCAAAGAAATTAGTGAGTATTGCTGTTACAAAGCTTTATCCCAATGTTGCCAGCGTTGATAGCTTAATTGTGGTGACTAAAGTATCTGTAATACCCTGAGCTACTCCAACAAAATTGTTGTGAAAGTCTATGCAAAATGCATTGACTAGAAATTGTAGATCACCTAGTAAAGTAAGAAAGAAAATTCGCTGCATTGCTAAGTTTCATGGTACCTGAAAAGATAGAAACAGAGTATAAATATTTTAAGTATTGTATGAGCACTTTAGTAATGTAGATGTGCTGTGATTGGGATGGATAAAGAGTTGTTTAGAGAGTTTTCAAGATTTCGTATAGTAGTAGAGGTAGGTATAGGGTTAGCAGGAGAAGTGTAGCAGACGTTATTAAACTAGGTCTTCTTGCTAAAGAGCTTACCTCTGGAAAGGGGATGTAATCCCAAACCTCCCCACACTAGTGGGAACCCTCGCACTTCAGGGCGGGGAGGAGGCCAGAATGACATCCTGGAATAGCTCAAAAAACAATAGAGTACAGAAAGTCTCATACCCGGTCTTGAGAAACATGTTGTTGATCTAAAGGTCGCAAATACGAAGGCACGCAGCTTATCTAGTATATTTAGTTAGAGTACTTTATTAAGCAAATAGTTGAGGTGTCTTGGCGGAGAAGAGCTTCTATGGATTTCTGCATCTGATTCTATATTTCGATAACAAGACCTCTTTATTTTTATGACTTATCTCTAGAAACCATTGAGTAAAACAACTTAGTTTTAATTATTTTGGGTAGAACCTCATTGTTTTTGAGTCTATGTATAGAGTTACCTCTATAAAGTCTTCTAAAAGGCTTGTTCTTATCTTTGGCAATAACACGGCTTCTAGTTGGAAGAGCCCGGCCATGTCGGTTACATGGACTGAGATTTTAATTGGTTTCGATGTTCCCTCTAATATTTCGACACGTTTTATGCTTAAGGCTGAGACTGAGTGCATATCGACTTTGCCTAGCTTATATGGTATTCTAGCCCTTCCCTCAGCCATGTCTAGTCCATCGGATACCTTTGTAATTCCGCATTCTATTGTTAGGCACTGTGCATTGTATTCAGTAGAGTAAATTGTGTGCATAACCTCTTGACGCAGCTCCACAGCTCTCTTCACATCATAACCTAGTTTAGATAGCACCCTATCTAAAATATCTTTAGATAGTAGAGCACCTATAAACTCGTGGTTTTGTCTATGAATAGAGTTGCCAATGTCATGAAGGTATGCGGAAAGCAGTATCACAAGCTTTACTTCATCCAAATTCTTTGCAGTGCCATCCCTTAGTGTTGTGAACTCAACACCATGCTTATTCAAAATGCTGGCAATCTCTAATGAAGTTCCAGCCACAATTCTTGCATGTGTTACTCCATGATCATTATATTTAAGCCTGGCAACAGCCATTATGTTACTCATTTTCAGTAGAGATGAAACTTCAGCATCTTCTTCAAGTAGTTGAAATGCTTTTTTAAGTAGTGGCGAAGCCTCTACATGCTGAAGTATTAGCATTGGAGAGACTGTGACCAAGGTTATTCACAAAGCTATAAATATCTCGATTAGAGGAATATATTCTATATATCTTGTTGGGTAGCTGATATGAGTAGAAGAGCAGTTGAAGAAATTATAGAGGGTTTAGAAGCAGAACTTGGTATAGTGGGGGCTGTGGTGCTAGTCAAAGGAAGTGTTGCCTGTGGAGAGAAATGCATGAGAATTTTTGTCGAGGATTTCGAATCCTTTAAGAAGATATTGATAGCTTTAGTTAAGCAAGGTGTTTCAACAGGTGGTCTCCCAATAGTTGTGCTAGAAAATGAAGGAGTTGACGCTCTCGAGCTTTCTATAGTAGACTACATAGATGGATTGATAGTGACTTACACAACTAGAAAGAGATAACTTTATACAGCTGAAAGCCTGCATTTTAAGGTGGGATGGAGAGGGAAAGTATTTTGGGTAGAGAGCTTAATGGTGGGGAAGAGGTCAGGGACTCGAAAACGATTTTCCAAGCTCAGTCAAAAATTCTCCAAGCATCTTCAGCTTTGCAACATCTTCATGGCCCTTGATGCTGTGAACACATGCAGAGCTCGGTAAAGGTGTAACGAAGTTTTTTGTATTGCAGACTATCAGGAGATAGGTATTGCTGGTCGAAGTTCTTTTGATTACTATTGTAAAGTTTTCAAAAGTCTTGTAACCAACTATTCTTTGAGGTTCTGAGGGTACAGGGTTAAATCCAAGTCTCTTCATAACAGCTTTGATATCGTTACTGCACTTCACCAAGTACCCTAATTCAGCCACAGCAAACCCTTTAACCATTGTGATGCACTCTAGCTTCTCTAGCCCCCGAATACTCACAGCAACTGTATTGCGAAAGCCGTTAACATGTATATTCTCAGCTTTTAAACCGCAGTTTAGCAATGTTTTCACAGTCCGCACAAGGCCAAAAGATTCATCTATAGCTATAGTGATAAAAAGAGTGAGCATAGCGCTCAGCACGTGGCTATACACAATCGCCTTCTTTCCCTATGAAGCGAGGTCTTCAACGGATAGATAACAGCCCTTAGCCACCTCTACAAAAGCTCCTTGTGGGGGTTCGAAGGAGATTTTCGAAACCTTGTGGAGGTTCGTAATGTCCTTTGCAAATATTTTCAGCTCTTGTGGCAGGTATAGCGTTGCCTTCAATGGCTGTGAGAATCTGATGTTATGCTCCTTCTTAAACTTCCATAAACCGCTATTAATGCTGATTAGTGTTTCAAGGTGTTTCTCTAGAACACTTGCCTCTTCTGGCAGAGGTATTTTATCTGGTAAAGATTCTCTATGTATAGAGGTATTTTTATAAAGCTTTCTCCATATATAATCAGTCACAAAAGGCATTACTGGTGCAAGCAAGAGTAGAACTGTTTTAACCACCTTGTGAAGTGTGTAAAGAGCGCTTCTCTGTTCCCACTCGCTGTAGCTGCCAGAGGTGTTATATAGCCTTGGCTTCACCATCTCTATATAATGATCTGCAAACACATCCCATATGAAGTGGTAAAGTGTTTGAGCTGGTTCATAGAAGTCCATGCCTTCATAACCTCTCCTAACAACCTCTATAACATTGTTTAGTCTAGAGAGAATAGCAATGTCGAGTGGGTAGAGTTTTTCAATATCCTCAACTAGTGGAAATGAAGAAACAAACCTAGCTATATTCAGAAGCTTTGTAACGAATAGAGCTCCAGTTCTAATCAATTGCTCTGAAAACCTATAATCGCTACCCAGCTTTGCTGAAACAGCTGACCAGAACCTAAATGCATCAGCTCCATACTTCTCTATATATGGATCGGGCAAGACTATGTTACCTTTGCTCTTATGCATAGCTTCCCCCTTCTCATCCAAGCCCATGCCACTAACCCTTACAAAGTCAAAGGCGATCTTATTATAGAGTTGGTAAACCCTTAGAAGCGAGTAATAAAGCCAAGTCCTTATGATGTCATACCCCTGAGGTCTCAACGCCTTGGCTTCGCCCCCTAAATACAATTTAAAGACCTGAGGATACTTTGTTATGCCAGCAGCATATAGCACTGATATAGATGAATCGAACCAAGTGTCAAAAACCTTCGTCTCCCCAACAATATTCTCCTTTGGAGCTCCACACACAGGGCATTTATCCCATGGCGGTGCATCTCTCCAGGGTCTGTAATATTTTCCTGGCTGAGGAACTAGAATAGAGTTGCACCTAGAACATCTCCAAACAGGAACTTCAGTAGCATAGTACCTGCTCTTTGATATCGGCCAATCCATTGAGATAGACTCTATCCAATTCAGTAACCTAGCCCTATGCTCCTCTGGCAAAAACCTTAGCTCTCCAGCGACCCTCTTCATATCCTCCTTAAACTCCAGCTGCTTTAGGAAAAACTCCTTCACATGAATGAACTCAATAGATGTGCCACAACGCCAACACACAGGTATATTCCTCCGTATCTTTTCAATTCTAGTCAAATAACCCTGGGAGGTGAGAAGCTCAACAATTCTTCTCCTAGCTTCTTTCACTGTAAGACCCTTTAGAACATCATCAATCATTTTACCATCTTCATCTATAACTATTTGCGGCTTTAATCCAAGCTCTCTAATTACCTTCACATCCATTTGATCACCATAGCTACATATCATCATAATTCCTGTGCCAAAGGATGGGTCCACAGATTGGTGCTCAATTATCTCGACTTCGCGGTTGTACACAGGTACGATAGCTTTCTGACCTTTGAGGTGCTTGTACCTCTCATCACCTGGATTGTAAGCAAGCACAAGGCAAGAGGCTAGCAGTTCTGGTCTTGTTGTTGCTATGGTAACCTCCCCCTTCGCATCTTTCAATAGGAATTTTATGTAGTAAAGCTCTGCATCCTCCTCCCTATACTCCACCTCAGCCTCGGCCAATGAAGTCCTACACCTAGGGCACCATATAACAGGTCTCTCAGCCTCATATATCATCCCTCTCCTCCACAGATCAATGAATGTTGACTGAGTGATTCTTCTATACTCTTCACTATCTGTACCACTCTCCCAGTACTCAAATGAGCATCCCAGAGCTCTCCATAGAGCTATGAACTCCTTTTCTACAGAATCTAAATGCCTTTTGCAGAGCTCAAGAAACTTTTCCCTACCTTCAGAAGTCTTAGCAATATGGTGTGGGTTTATGCCATAAGTTCTCTCTACAAAAACTTCAACTGGTAGCCCATTTCTATCCCCATAGAAAGGCACGAGAACATTGTAACCAAGCATTCTATATGCCCTTGCAATCATGTCTATCTGGATGTAGTGCGCTACCTGCCCCACATGAGGCTTTCCAGATATGTATGGCGGTGGAGTATCTATAATCAATGTGGGTTTAGATGGGTTAAAAACAAATCTATTTAGACCCTCTCTTTCCCATACCTCTACAAGCTCTTTCTCAATTTCCCTACGCCATCTAGTCTCCTCCAGCTTAGGCTTAAACAGCAGTTGTTCAGACTCTATAGTGTAGCACCTCATCAAAAACCTCTAAGCTGTATTTGAGTTTCGTAGCATCAGATTTTATAAGTCTTAATAGAGGAGGTTACAGAAACTTAATTGACACTAAAATTTATATTCAAGTTGCGCAACACTAACTATATTACTGAGGCTGGCTTCATGCTGGCGCTTATCTGGTACCTCCCATCATCAATAATAATCCTCTCACTTCTCTATGGCATACCCTCGCTTTTCAGCATATTGCAGAACCTTAAGGAGCGTACATGGATTCGCATAGATGTTGGAGATGATCCACCAATACCTCCAAATTCTATAGATATAGCAGTTGTGGTTCCCCTATATAAGGAGGATATGCACTCAATTGATGAGACTCTTAAGAGTATTGCTAAGCAGAGGCATACCTATGGAAAGATAGATGTTTACATAGTGGTAGAGCAGGGTGATAGAGAAACGATTCTCAATGTCCTACACTCCATGCACATCCTTTGCAAGAGAGGCATTTCTACATATCTATTTATAAACGGGGGTGGGAGGAAATCCAAGGCATCATCCATTAACGCACTCCTCAAGCATGTGAAAGAGTTCTACAGAGCTGTAGTGGTTTTCGATGGTGGGGACAAGGTACTGGATGAGTATTATATTGAGAAAGTATCTAGACTAATATCAGAGGGCTATAGCGTAGTGGGGGCAAAAGTCTATAGAGTTGGTCGCAACATTCTTGGCAAGCTATCGTACATAGACACACTTCTCTGGTACAACGTAGGTTTACCCGGGTTAGCAAAAATTGTTGGCACTCCTCTAGTAAGTGGAGAAGGATTAGCGCTATCAACGAGCTTCTTAAATAAAATACATGGCTTTCCAGAGGTTTTAGCGGAAGATGCCTACCTAGCAATTCTAGCCTCATATTATGGCGAGAAAGTGGCTCTACTCGACAGCATCATATTAGAAGGGGCTCCAGTAAACCTGAAGAGCTTAGTAAAGCAGAGAATAAGATGGTACAGAGGCTCTCTCGAGTGCCTCAAAGATGTTATAACAAAACATAGAAGAAGACTTAGTAAGAAGAAGCTAATTCTACTAATTATAGCATATCTGCAGCCAGTAGCATTAACAGCACCTTTCATAGCGACAATAGTTTTGGCAATGTCAATGATAGTCCAAGTACCTCATATAACAATCACCTTAGCGAAAATAGAGCTCATCTCAATAGCCTTTGCCCCAACATACCTAGTACTCTCCTACAAACTCTTAGACCCAGCACTAGTACTAGCTCCACTTCACTGGGTATTCCAAGGACTACTAGCATTAATAGCATTAACACCAATGAAAATCACATGGCTTAGAACCACAAACAGATCCAACATAAACATAGTTGAAAAACCCCTAGAATGGTCTAGAGCGCCATAGCTCTATAGAAACCCTTGGCAACTGTTTTAAGCTTCATGCGAGTTCGCACAGTTCTGCATGAACTGATTTTGATAAAAATTTGTAAAACGCGAGACACACACTCTTTAGAGCAGCAAGTAATGTACCCAAGATGTGGGGTTCCCCTGGGCACTTCTGAAAGCCCCCAAGGCATACGCAGATCCAAGGAGCTGTGTGAGGGAGAAGGAGATGAGGCTATGACCCCATCAAGTTACATGAACCTATATGAGAGCTGAACCCCTGGTGGGTTTCCCCGAGGCAATCACTTGTAAATAGCTGTAATTAGTTGTGACTACATTTTCTTGCCCCGGGGGTTCCCGGGCTCTGTTCGGCTCTTCATAGCATCACTACCCGGGCTATCAGGGCTTCACATAACCCTAGAGCCCCTCATCAGCTTCAGCCCCTCGCCCACACCTTGGGGGCAACCAGGGGTTGCCAAACCCTCATCGATATGTGTTCACAGGGGCTCTGAAGGTGTTAGGTGTTTGGCGCGGTTATATTTTTAGGGGTTGGTGAAAGTGTTGTGTTGCTAGACCAATTCATCTAAAGCTATTCACAGATATTTACAGTTGATACGGATCCAGCTACGGCTCACAGCCCTACGGATCTCGGAAACCTGGGCTGTTTCGGTCTTCATAATCATTTGCAACACTTATTTTCATTGATGTTTAAGAGTTAGGTTTATAATCTCTGGTTCTGCTTAATTATTACAGCTGTTGATGAGGGGCGATGCCCCGAGGCAACTCAAATGCCCTAGATGTGGGTTTAGATCTGGCAGAGATGTAATAGCCGTGTTAAACCTCGAGAAGAAGTATTTAACTCTCAAGGGGTGCGTGCCGTTCACCCCAATGCCCCGTGACCCTGCTCTGGAGGTAGCAGTGCTACCAATGAAGGGGTGGGCGAGGAGAAAGTCCCTAGATGCAACGAATAAACATGAACTAATGAGAATGAGCATCTAGGGACAAACGGTCACTACAAGATTATAGGTATCTGAATTTTATAGACTTTATAGGATTTTCCAAGAACTTGAGTACTAATAGATATGAACACTGCAGATGATTACAAGAACTGAAGTAGCTCAATTGGGATAGAGGTAATGGGTTGAGTGAGCTGAAGATGAAATGCGATTCTAAACCAATGAATTGTTTAGAAATTCCAGCGCTTTAGGTTGAGGGGATGTTAAATTCGTGCAGTTATGTGAGCTGGATGCAGAGAGTTTAAAATGTTAAACCTTTTAAGCTGAGTCCTTGAAGTTTGTTTCTTGGGTGTGGTAAATGGCAAAGGTGGTAGTAGATAAAGAGACATGCATAGCGTGTGGAGTCTGCTGGGCTCTTGCGCCAGACATATTTGAGTTGGATCCAGCAACAGGAAAGACTAGGATTAGAGATCCTTACAGGAAAAACGATAGTGAGAAAGAGTCAACAGGAGAAGTACCTGATAACCTAGCTGAGGTAGCGAAAAACGCTGCAGCCTCCTGTCCCACAGGCTCGATAAAAGTTGAGTAAGCAGTAGGTAAGGCTCAAAACAAACCATTAGCTACTTTTTTGCTTGCTTTAATAAATCCATTGGTTAATGTGTTGATGACTACAATTTTCTGTGTAGAGTCATTGAGTGTGGAAGTTAGCATGGGCTGATCTTGAGGATCTTGAGATTTTCTGAAAAGCTGTAGATAAATTTCTTTCTCCTAAGTTCGCTGATCATCATAGCCAGCCTTTCTTGCTCTATCCAATAGCCATAAGCCTTCCCCATACCAACAAACTTTGCTAATACAGCTTTTTTCCAACTATCTAGAGTTGTTGAATTAGCATCTGATAGGGGTGTTCCTGGAAGTGGTATAAAGGTGTGTAGGTGGAACCTGACATTCTTATCAACATTCCTATTCATAAATTTAACTGTCTCCTCAAAATCATCACTGGTTTCAAAGGGGAAGCCAAATATGAGGTCTATATCCACGGAAAAACCGCTTTGTGTAAGCACATCTATAGCGTTTTCAACATCTTCAACAGTGTGTCCTCTGTGCAACACTTTCAAAACATTGTTTGAGCCACTCTGAGCACCTACAATAACCCTCCTGTTGTGTGCAAAAAACCTCAAAATCCTTACACTATCCATGTTCACAGAATCTGGCCTAATCTCGCTGGGGAAGGTGCCAAAGAATATTCTGCCGTTGAAGTTTTTGGCAACCTTGCTAAGGCTGTGTAGAAGAACATATAGAGCATCTAAATTCGGTTTCACACCATCTCTACTACCATAGCCAAGCGAGTTAGGGGCTATGAATCTCAGATCCCTCAGACCCCTCTCCATAGACACTCTTGCGAGTTCAGCAACCTTCTCCACACTTCTATACCTAGGCAAACCAAATGAGTAGGTCACCTGGCAAAAGTGGCATGCAGAAGAACAGCCTCTCATAATCTCAATAGGGTTTACAATATTTCTCCAGTATGGGAAAGGAGGGTATAAGTCTAAGTCAATGTACCTACTCCTTTTCCTAAGAATAACCCTATCCCCATCAAGATATGCAGTACCGCAAACCCTATACTCACTACTTTCGGCATAGTGCCTGAGGAGCTCTATAATTGTTTCCTCACCCTCGCCATAAACAATAACATCAAAGCCAAGCTTTTTCAATGTCCCCAGGGGATCCCCAGTAGCATGAGGACCTCCAGCTACAAGCAGCACATTTGGTGCATATATCTTTAGCAGCCTAATCAAATCAGCGATGTATGGAATTTGCGGTGTCATGAATGAAAAGCCTGCAACTATCTTTCGGCACATTTTTTGCATATCTAAAATGGTTTGAACAACATCTAGAACTCTGTAGAGCGGTATGCGAAATACCTTTACACCAGTATTATATTGCTCAACAGCAGCCATTATAGCGTTGGCGCTATACCTGTTATCCTTGTCAAATACTATGGAAAAGCATAGATCGCTGGACATCTTAATTACTCAACCGCAGTGCTTAGAACAGTCACTTAAGCAACACTTATATTTTTTGACTGCGTATTGAGGATGAGATGGTTTTGAAATGCTTGTGGATAGATGGGGGAGGATTCTCGATAGCTTAAGAATAAGTTTGACGAGCTTCTGTAACTACAGCTGCATATATTGTCATAGAGAGGGGTTTGCCAATAGAGGTAATGGGCTGAAACCTGATGAGTATAGAGCAATAGCTTATGTAGCCACCTCACTAGGTATAGCAAGGTTTAAGCTCACAGGTGGTGAACCGCTTCTGAGGAGGGATGTGGTTGATGTTGTCAAGGTGTTTTCAGAGGCAAAGCCTGATGACCTCTCCATGACTACAAACGGCTTTTACCTAGAGGAACTGGCTCAGAAGCTTGTTGAAGCAGGTCTCAGGAGGGTCAATGTAAATGTACCCTCCTTAGATAGGGAGAGGTATAAACGTATAACAAAAGTTGATGCTCTTGACAAGGTTTTGAAAGGGCTTAGAGCAGCTCATGATGCAGGGCTAGAGCCCATAACAATAAATGTTACAGTTCTCAAAAACTTTAATGATGCTGAGTTCGCAAACTTCATAAACTTTGCCTCACAGAATGGCTATAGACTGAGGTTCATAGAGCTTGAGCCCATATCCCTACCTAAACCTGTATTTGAAGAGCTTTATGCCTCACTAAATCCAGTAATAGACCATTTAGAGAGAGTCTCTGTACGCAAGTATATTAGAAAGCTACATGCGAGACCTGTATATGTTTTGGATACTGGGATCGAAGTGGAGATAGTTAGATGGACGCACAACACAGCATTCTGCATGGGTTGTACAAGGGTTAGGCTCTCTGCAGATGGGGTACTCCTTCCATGCATAATGGCTACAAAAGGTGTTGATCTCAAGCCTTTTCTAAGGCCAAGAATAGATATGGGGAGGCTTAGAGAATCTTTCATAGCAGTTAATGGGATGAGGTTTCCATACAATTTGTTGCTAGAGAAGCGCGGGTTTAACGCAAATAAGGTTGTTGAGATATAGAGGCATAGGCTGGGTTGCAAGCCATGACTCTGTATAGAGATAGGATAGTATATAGTGAGCGGGCTGTGCAAGTAGCTTATAGAGATGGCTCTGTTGAGGTCAACAACCTTTTGGCAAGTGTTAGTGGTGTGAGGGTTAATAGAGATGGCTGCTGGTATATAGCCTCTAAGCAGGGAATGGAGGTGAATTTTGATGAGTTGGAGAAGAAGGTGCTAAGCATTGCTGAAGCTGGCAGCTGTGGCGATTTTGCTGAGGCTGAGCTATTTAAGGGTGTTGTGGATATAGGTAGGGAGCTTCCAAGAGAGGAAGAGGTTGTGAGCCTCTTAAAGGATGTGTGCCAAGAGGTTAAGGTGTCTTATGGTGTTAAGTGTGAGGCCCTCGTAGTTTTACGCGATGTTACAAAGGCTTTGACTAGGGAGAATGGGGAAGAGGCTATGGAGAGGAAGAAGCTAGCGGAGCTAGAGATAGGGCTCCTAGGAACTACACCCTATGGACACCAGCTATTCTCCTCAGCATACCTAGCCATGGTGTCGTGGTCAGAGCACCATGTGCTCAAAGCAATAGATGCTATATTTAGAGAGACATCTTCAAAGCTGGGTAAGGGAATTGCGGTGAAGTCTCTAAAGCCGTATGAAGTTGGTAAGGCAACACTAATTCTCGACGGCATAGCCTCAGGGGCTCTGATTCATGAGCTCTCTCACCTCCTCAATCCACTTTATCAAGGCAGTTCGAGGCTCTTAGGGCAAAAGCTTTTTCATGAGAGTTTTGAGCTTTATGATGATCCTCTAGTTCCAGAAGCACCATCAATGAGGTTTTTCGATGATGAGGGTGTTGCAACGAAGAAAAGAACGCTTGTGGAAGAAGGTGTTGTACGGGATCTTCTACACACAAGAACAACATCAAAAGAGTTTTCATCAGAGCCTGGCTCTGCTTATGGGCTTTTCACAAAGCCTGTGCCGTTTCATGCAACACTTGTTTTGAGATCTGGGGACTGGGGCGATAAGGAGATTTTGGAGGAGACTAGGAATGGTTTTCTCATAGAGGGGGTGGCCATAGCTATGCTGGAAGAGGGGTACATCAGAATGGTGCCACAGTACAGCTTTGCTGTAGAAAATGGCGAGATCAGAGAAGCGGTTAGGGTTAGAGAGGTAAAAATCCCCTTCGCGGCAATGAAAGCTATAAGTGCTATATCGAAGAACCAGAAAATGAGGGTATCAGTAGAGAAGAACTGGATCGTTACTGAAGTAGCGCCAAGGATCAGGATTGAAGGATATGTGAGCTAGATATAAAAAATGCTAGAAAAATAGCATTAAGCAACACCACTTCAAGCACATTCGCATCAAACATACATCGAGACTTCAGCACAACCTTCTCATCCCCCAAGCCATACTGGAGCCTCACTTCATAAAGCTCTCTTAAATCAAGAACCTTGGCAATATAGGTGACAATAGTCTGCACAGCGCAGTCAATATCAGGACAATTAACGAGATTATCTGTAAGTATGTGAAAAACCCTTGACCTACCATCAAACACAATAGCAAGTGAGGTACTAATCTTCCTAGACCTAACAGCAATAACCACCTGAGCAACGCCATCAAACTTATCAAGGGCTTGAGATACCTTAAGCCTTAGAATACTGGCCGCGGCACTCAATTCCGCATCATCAATAGGTCTGCAGAGTTCATTAAGATACCTATAGAGCTCACCTTTATCCCTAAAAACCTTATAAAGCTCAGCATCGATATGTATGCAACAAGTATTCCACCTCCTCACTCTCTTTATAGCAGGGACTATGCTTTCATATATGTTCATAGCTATTATTTCATCTCCTCCCTCAACACCCATCTTAAAAACTCTTTCATAACTACCCAAGAGACCCTCCCTGCATCTCGAGCATATAATTTACTACTCTAAAGAATATGTTTTATGCTTTACAAATTTTTAGTGGCATCAATTTACATGAAGCTATATGAACTCATATGAAACTCAAAATAGTTACCAATGGCTTATAAGCTCCGCAAAGCTCATGTATTTATGGTTACCCAGGTCTCTGAGAACAGCTTTAGAAGGGTGTGGGGGTTTAGGGGGCAGTGATGAGCTTGAGAACTGTCTTAAAAGAGCTTAAAACACTATAGACAACAGCTCTAGAGTGAACAGCCTCTGACTGCTCTAGTCAGATGACAGATATGACCCTAAATATATGTGGAGAGCCTATGAATAGTGTCTGGAAGATTGTTGCCATGCTTCAGAGTGGGGGAATCAATGTGTCTAGTTGAAAAGTTTTGTGTGGTGATGAGTGGCGATGGCATTGATTGGTGATAGAACCGGGATAGAGCTGATTCTATAGATGAGGGTTTTTCAGGTAGTGATCTAGCTCGATAGTATTGATTGGGAGAGGAGTAGAGGTATTGAGGACAAGTCTTATAAAACTTCATCACAGTTCTATTTAATTAATCTCTCGTCCTTGGCTTCGCAACTCTCAACACCTTTTTATCGGGATTTGCTTCAATCAGCTTTACTTGCTATAGCTAATCCCCTTCCCCTCTCTGAAGGGCGAGGCTTTTAGTTGTAACACATTTTTGTCAAAGGCTTTTGTAGAAGGGGTTTTCAGCATCTTGGTTTTGGTTTATGTTTAACAATGCTCAAGGTACTAGGTCTTTGTGAATTGGTGGTGGTTTTATAATTTGTGTGGAATTATGGTTGAGGTTGTGTTTGGTGTGAATGCATGTTGGTGTTGATGAGGCTAATTAAGGTTTATAAGTGTTATCCTAGCTGTAGTTTTGACTTGAATGCTTTACCTGTGGGGCGCTTAGTTTGAGTTCTGTATTGCTTGAGCTAGCCAATGCACAGGCTTATTATAGGCAAAGTATGGGTGCTATTCAAAGAACCATTAAGGCAGTTGATGGTGTTTCGCTGAGGATTTTTGAGAGAGATGTTGTTGGTGTTGTTGGTGAGAGTGGTTCTGGGAAATCGACACTGGCAAATGTTATGATGATGAATATTAGGCCTCCTCTAATGTTTGTTGGAGGCTCTGTGAGGCTTAATGTGGGTAAAGAGGTTCTGGAGTTGCAGAAGCTCGATAGGGATGTTCTTAGGGAGAAAGTGTGGGGAAGGGAGATAGCAATAGTTCCCCAATCAGCCCTCAACGCTCTTATGCCCACTCTAAAGATAAGAAAGCTTATACTCGATGTTGTGAAGTCACATAATCCTGATGTTGTTGAAGACGAGGTTATAGGTCTTGCTTTAAAGAGATTTAGGGAGATAGGGCTACCTGAAATAGCTATTAACATGTATCCATTCGAGCTTTCTGGCGGTATGAGGCAGAGAGCAGTTATAGCTATTGCAACTCTTCTAAACCCAAGGCTTTTGATAGCAGATGAACCCACATCAGCACTAGATGTTGTGACACAGAAAATGGTTCTAAAGACATTTCTCGATGTGTATAACAGGAATATTATCAAGAGCATAGTGTTCATAACCCATGACATAGCCACGGTTAGGCAGATAGCAACCAGGATTGTTATTATGTATGCAGGTAAAATAGTTGAAGATGGTTCTGTAGAGGAAGTTGTAGCAAAGCCTCTGCACCCCTATACAGATGGGTTGCTAGGTTCAGTGCTAACACCTGAAGAGGAAATCAGGAAGAGGGGATTGAAATATATACCAGGTCAACCACCTGACTTAGCTAATCCCCCACCTGGCTGCAGGTTTCATCCTAGGTGCCCATTTGCCATGGATATCTGTAGAAGGGAAGAGCCACCCTTCATAGAGGTTGAGAAGAGTCGTTTTGTTGCGTGCTGGCTATATTCAAAGAGGTGATTTTCTATGTCCATGCTGGAGGTGAAGAACCTTACAAAGGTATATGAGATGGGTCTCATAAGAAAGAGAAGAATTGTTGCAGTAAATGATGTCTCATTTGATGTGAGTGAGGGAGAGATAGTATCATTGGTGGGGGAGAGCGGCTCTGGAAAAACAACTACAGCAAAAATGGTTCTGAGACTGCTACCTCCAACGGCAGGTAGTGTGGTGTTTCAAGGGAGAGATATTTGGAGGGAGTACAAGACTAAAGAGGATTTAAAGGAGTACTGGAAGAATGTTCATGCAGTATTTCAAGATCCTTACGCTAGCTACAACCCATTTTATACAGTTGACAGGATACTGAACCAAGCACTAAGACTTTTGAATATTGATCCTAAAAGCAGTGAGGGAAAGAGACTAGTGAGAGAAGCGCTATCTTATGTAGGCCTAGTACCAGAAGATGTGCTGGGAAAGTATCCTCATCAGCTTTCAGGTGGGCAGAGGCAGAGGATCATGATAGCCCGTTGCTGGCTCTTAAAACCAAAGCTAATATTGGCAGACGAGCCTGTGTCTATGATAGATGCATCAATGAGAGGGGCAATAATCAAGCTATTCATGAATTTGAGAGACGATTACAAAACATCAACAATATTCATAACACATGACATGGGATTAGCATACTACGTCTCAGACAAGATACTCGTTATGTACAAGGGGAAGGTAGTTGATCAGGGGTCTCCAGACGAATTAATAAAGAATCCAAAGCATGAATACACAAAGAAATTGCTAGCAAGCGTCCCAACATTATACAAGAAGTGGTCGTGGGAGTAGTGAGTACATATCCAGATACGCACAAATACTTCCTAACAATACTTCTATGGGCCCTCATACTCGAGATAATAGTTATGGCCTATTACGCTAGTAAGGGGGATCTGGGCTTCTACTTTCAGCTAACAGCATTCATAACACTCATAACAGCTTTGGGTATATGGGCTATAATAAGCAGGATAAGGAAAGAGATTAAGGAGGGTCTCTAAGTATTTGACTTAAGCATAGTGAACTCCAGGAAGTTGGGAAATTTCTTGTCATAGCTCTCCATTCTTTTCGACTTTAAGTCATGAGCGTGTTGTGAATGTATATACATAGTGTTTTCAAGTATTGCTAATTTATTGCCTTGGGTAAAAAGTTCTATTACTTGCTTTGTTCGAAACTTTTTTGTGAAATAATTTTTAGATTCGGCTTCCTCTAATAGAAATTACCCCCTCTCCTCCGATATTACTACAGTAGCACTAGCCTGAACTGTTTGTGTAAGTGGGTTGTTTATGGCTGTAAAACAAAACCCTTTGTTGCTAATAATATTGTTTGCTAGGGTGTTTAGATCTTGACAAGCGCTAGGTCGTTAATAGAGGAGTACATATCTGGTTTGGAGTGGGCTGTGAGGGACAATGCTAATGTTCCTGTGACAGTCTCTGGGCTCATGGCTCATCTCCTCGGCTCTATACTATATGATGAGGCCTCTACAGCTATTCCAAGATCTGCTCTCAGGCTTCATGAACAGGGCTGGCTATATATATACAAGCTTAGGGATGGCTCAGTTATAAGGCCTTACTGTGGTGGTATAGATTCTAGGCTAGTTGTTGAAAGGGGTTTGAAAACCCCTACAACTGTATCTAGACCTCCAAAACATATGGATTCAGCTGTTGACCAACTTGTGAATGCAATCTACATATTTAGTCAGGAAAGAACAGGGGCTGTTGGGCTATATGGGGTGGATCTAAACTTAGCACCCTTTGCAAGAATGGATAAGCTTAGCTATGCCTCTGTTAAGCAGAACATCCAGAGGTTTATCTACAACCTTAATTACCCTTTGAAGAGTGGGCAAAGCCCATTCTCAAATGTTGTGTTTGCAGCTAGTAACAAGTTCTATAGACAATTGCCAGCACCTATGCAGAGTAGTGGTGATAGGTTCAGGACGCAGCTAGCTCAAGAAAGCTATGAGAGTTACTTGGATGAAGCTAAGCAGATTATAAAGGCATTTCTAGAGGTGTTTGGCGAAGGCGATGCTGTGCACCAGCCCTTCACATTCCCAATACCAACAACAATATTTAACCAAGACCTCGTTAAAATGCTTGATGATGATCCTGAGCTTCGCGACGCTTACTGGACAATGATTGCCAGGACAGGGCAGATGTACTTCCTAAACGGTTTTAACAATAGCAATGCTGAGGATTTGTTTAGCTTTTGCTGCAGGCTTCTCAGCGACATGAAGAGGGTTAGGGAGATACTGCACCAAGCTAAGGGTGTGTGGGATATGCCTCCTTCAGTAGGCTCTATAAACGTAATCGTTGTAAATATGCCGAGGCTAGCAATGATTGCAAGGACAAGTGATGATAGGAGAATGCTTGATGCATTAGATAACCTGCTGGAGATCTCTAGAGCTACCCTGATGTGGTTTAGGGCTAGGTATGAGAAGCTGTTCAGAGCAGGGATGTATCCAATGACAAGGGAATACATAGACCCTGTAAACCCATTCAAGTATTACTACAACACCGTTGGAGTCATTGGAATGGCTGAATATATATCCACAATGCTTGGCGAGCCATTCTTCTGGCAACAAGTGCAGCCCAGCGACATCCCGAAAATCGTGAAGCTCTACAGCGATATATTGAGCTATATAAACAAGAGGCTTCAGGAGTTTGAAGAGCAAGATGAGGTTCTGTACAACGTTGAGGAGGTTCCAGGAGAGACTCTAGGCGTTAAACTAGCTTGGAAGGATCTGGAATTCGCTAAAGAACTCTCAGCATCTGAAGATATGAGGGCTTACATACCAGTTGGAGAGGTTGATGGGAGGAAGCAACCGTTTTACACAAACCAGCTCACACCACCCTACACAGACCTCCACCTTAGGTGGCAACTAGAAATAGAGTCTAAGTGTCAGAAACTTTTCACAGGTGGTGTAATAAAGCATGTATTTGTTGATGAGGAGCTCGATGCAGAGACCATGGCAAAGTTTATTGAGAGAGTTATGAGAGACACAGAGGTTATTTACATGAGTATAACGCCAACGATATCAGTGTGCCCAAGCTGCGGCTTTAGAGCTGTGGGCAGGCTCTCTAAGTGTCCAAGGTGTGGAAAGCCCTTGGATCTATGGAGTAGGATAGTAGGCTACTACAGACCAATATCATCATGGAATTCTGGTAGGGTAGCAGAATTCGTACTAAGAAGGGATATGGGGAGAGATATTCTGGAAATGGTTTAGCTAATGCACTTAAAAACTGCTTAAAATAAGCAAAAGAAGCCTCTTGACACACCATTCATACAAATCAAAAACACTCTTTTATAAAAGGTTAGGGCGACTCTATAACTGCAACTTCTAAGGACTCCTCAATAGCAGTGCTTATTACCTCCGCATTGCCAGTATCATCATTAATTGTAGTGCTGGAGCCATGTTTAAGGCTGTTTATAAAGTCTTTGTAGAGATGAAGAACTTTTTTGAATCTGATGCTAAAGTCTTCATCAAGCATCCCAGCCTCTCTGTATGCATCAACAAGTATAGATGCAACTACATATCCTGTAACACCGGTTTTATAAGCAGTATTATATTCTTTTAAGAGACTCCATGCCTTTACATTCTCCAGATGATCTAATACCACATCAGCGAGCTGTTGGCATATCAGGTCACAGCTCTTCAAAATATTGCCACCTATAGCAAACTTCAAAAGGGTATTATTCTTTAAAATATGCAGCTCATTATGTAGTGAAAGATTTATTGCACAACTCTATTGAAAAACTTTTTATAGGTGTTCAAAACTTGTGTAGATAAATAACATGATATTGGTGCTCTGCTCTGCTATTTAGCAATCCATATTCTGATGTTAGATAGCATACCTTTTAACACCATGTTTTTTGCTGAGGATCCGCAGAATAGCTCTCCTTTCGAATCCTCTACTTCAAAATAAAGAGTTTTCTTGCTTGTGTCAAGCAATATCCTAGCACTTCCTCCAGGTAGTGTAGCTGAAACATATACATATCTAGGGTTAGCTGTGCTAGTTATAGACATTATCTTCTCAAAAACTTCGTCATAGCTAGCACTACTCAGCTGGGTAGCAATGTTAGCAACTTTAATTATTGCATAAAGTTTGTAGGGGTCCTCGCAACTCTCAGTCACTGTGTATTCCACAAGCTTTTGTTCAGCTTTTGGCTGTTGAGGAGTTTGTATAGGTACTGGTATAGGGGTGGGTATCTGAGCCTGAGGCCCTACTTGTTGCAGGGCTTGGGGTGTTGGTGGGGTAGGTAAGGTTAGAGGTATTTCAGCTTTTAGCATATCTGAAAACCATTTAGGCGTCTCTTGCTGAGAAATAGCGCTGTATGGAAATACTAGTATATCTAGGTATATCATGCTCTCTGAAAGAGAAACCACCTCTACAGATCCATCAGGAGTCTGCAAGTATTTACCTAAGGCACTTATGCATGTAGCACCCTCAATAACAGAGCCTTTTTCAATACCCCTACATGCGACTAAACCCCCTCTCAACACCTCTATGGATATGTATATACCTGTAGACAGGTTTCTAAAGGTTATTCTACCAGTAAAGCCCTTACCAACATACTCTGAAATTACCTTAGCTAAAGGCTTGAGCGAGGCATCTACAGTAGTCAAAACTTCGCCACTACTCAGAAACACTTCTCTCGCCACAAAACCTCTTACAGTAACAAGAATATATCGCTATATATCCTTTTCTCTCCAAAACACATAATGTGGGAAAAGTTTATAAAGCCCTCATTCTCCTATACAACAAGATACTTAAGAGGCGTGTCTTTATGAGCTATGTTGTAAGAGACTTTAACAATGTTGGAGAGTTCATGAAATTCCTAGATGAGGAAATTGCGCAGTATAGAAGAGTTCTTGGTGAGTTGTTGAAGAAATTGGAAGAGTTGAGGGTTAGAGCAGAGTATGAAAAGAAGATTAGAAGTACCTTGGCAAAGCTAGGGCTCCCTGAAACAAGCCCTACAAACGAGATATCGTTAAGAAGTGTAAAGATTATTGTTAATCCATCAGCATCGCAAGAGCTCTCATCACTAGAATCAGCTATAGAGGCTTTAAACAATAAGTTAACGCAGCTTACTGCAATAAGAAAAGAGGTTGAGGTTCTTGGGGGTGTAGATGTGGATGTAAAGCTCTCTGTAGTGTATATGGATGGACTTCCAAAGCTTATCATACTCAGAATATAAAAACAATTTTTATGTTTTGAATACTATTCTCTCCAGAACCCTAAAACACCTCCTCTTCTCTAACAAGCCTTCTCGCTATAAGCGCCCTTATCTTAAACCCTATGTAGACAGCTATGCCAATACCTATTAGAGTAGCTAT
>JAPWTX010000045.1 GCA_028275825.1 Ignisphaera sp.
TGTTTTGAATACTATTCTCTCCAGAACCCTAAAACACCTCCTCTTCTCTAACAAGCCTTCTCGCTATAAGCGCCCTTATCTTAAACCCTATGTAGACAGCTATGCCAATACCTATTAGAGTAGCTATCAGTGGCATAAACCTCCAGATAAGGGTCTGTACAGTGGGTCTCATATAGACTATCTCTGTTGTGTCACTACCAACATTTGCAATTATGTTGGTGCTATAGTAACTTGGATGAAACACCACTACATCGTATGCTCCATAGGGTAGCTTCGTTGATACACTGCCATCCTCCGATGTTATTAGAGAGGTTATCACACTCTTAGTTTCAAGACTTGTTATCACAATGCTAGCATCTCTTATTGGTGTTGCCCCTTCTCTCACATACACAGTTAATGTGTATAACTTTCTGTTGATGGTGATGGTGATGCTGGTTGCGTTATGCAGTGAAACTGCAACAGGTTTTGCGATATCATATATTGCTGTGAACGCTGGCTCAGGTGCCAGCTGTATGCTGTAAGAACCGTAGGGCAGCGTTACATTGCCACCGCTAAACCTATCCGCAGCTTTAGTGCCATTGACGTATAGCTCAAAATACCCCCTAACAATCCCTATAGGGTAATCCCTGACATTTATTGTAAGAGTGTACTTAACTCTGCTAATCCTGATATTAATGTTCATAGGGCTTGTGAGAGAAATGCTTGTATATGTAGATGTATATACATTTTCAAAGCCCTTTATTGGCGCTATTCTCACTGAGTAGTTGCCGTATGGAAGCTGTGTCAAAATTTTTCTAGTGCTAGGATCCACAATCTGTGTAATGTTTACGGGTCCCAGCATGTTTACTGTTACAGGTGTTATTAGGGTTCCAAAATCATCTACAACCTCTAGGGACAGTGTGTGAATGGCTCTCTGCATAGTAACCTCTACAGTTTTATCGCTATCCACAAGCATTGTTTCAGTGAAGTTTGTGTAAACATTTTCAAAACCTTTTGCTGGGAAGACCGCGAGGATCCATGCACCATATGGTATAGATAGTGTTTGGATTCCTTCCCCAACTTGCTGTGCCTTGACAGTGTTGTTGAAGGCTATATTTACTGGCACTAGCAGTTTTTCGCCATAAGCGTCGCGTATGCTTATCCGAACACTATACAGCCTCCTATCTATAGTGGTCACAGCCTCTCTATCCCCATATATACTCAATGCAAGCCTCTTCTCAAGGTATACCCCCTCAAATCCTTTGGCAGGGGCTATCACTATAGATGCGTTTCCGTAGGGCACCTTAAATGAGACTGTGTATGTGTTTTGAGGTATGTTTGAGGAGATGCTATAGTTACCCACTAGTAGACTGAGTTGAAGTGGGGCTATTGGAGCGCCACCAGAGCTGCTGTCTATGATGGCTAGGTTCAGTGTATAGAACTTTCTACTCAAAGTAATGTTAATTACTTTGTCTCTGTCTATGAACACCATGGATTTGTACTCATTGTAAGCATTTTCAAATCCGGGAACAGGTTTTATTACAAGGTAATGCGAACCATAAACAGCAGTGAAGGTTACTGTAGCGTTTTTCGTGAATGGCACAACTGTCTTGTTATCCAGCACTACAGTGTATGGAACTACAGCGCCATCTCCAATACTGTCGCTAATTCTCAGCACCACCTTGAACTCTCTGTAAACAAGATAAACAGGTATCTCTATATCTGTAAAGTTCTCTACAACAATGTTATCCAGCGTCACATTGTTTATGTAGGGCTCTCGATAACCAACAAGCAAGCTGTATCTCACACCAGGTATTATGTTCTCTACATCTATCAACCCATCCCTACCGGGTTTAAGGGTCTTAGAGCCAGTGGGGTAGCTGAATACAGCAAAAACCCTGTCCATAGACTCGTTTGGCGGTATATAGATGTGCACCCTGAGTTTTGGCGTCGTTATTGAGCCGAGGGTTGTTGGCTTACCTGAATCAGCAACTCTATTCAAGTTCTTCACAACAGCTATGCTCTTTCCAGTGACTAGAAAAGCTGTTGTGAGGTCTGGGAGTATGTAGCCATCGATATACCCTGCCTCGTAGCCAAAGAGACTCGTTTCATTTCTAAGCAAAGGTACGGCTTTTTGCGGTGATAGCATTAGCTGAATGCCTTGGTTAAGCACCACTCCATACACATAACCCCCTGCTCCTACAGCTATTGACACCCTCTCTATGGCTGAGGTGAATGGGTATATGTAGTTGAGGCTCAGCTGAGAAGCTGCATAGACTCTAACCTTACTAGAAGAGCTACTGCTAAAAGCTGCAATGATGTAGTCTAGCGATGGATATGTCCCTACATCGATTAGCTTGGATCCGACACCCACATAATCCACCCTCCTGCCTATCACCTTTAGCTCCCTACCTTCAACAGCCATGGTGAGCACAGTTGCCAAACCCTTCTGGGAAGATCCAAGCACACCTATAATTGGCGAAGATTGAGAACTTGCTACAAAAGCCATTCTATCAACATCTAGTGACAAGGCTTCAGACATTTGTGCAGAAATGGAGTAGCTAATGGGGACAGCTGTCATGTCGAGTAGAGCTAGCTTTACTTGCATAAATGGCGGGGTTCCAAAAACCTTCAAAGCGTTTCTGGTGTCTGGAGGGGATGGTAGTAGTGCAGGTATTAGATAGACCTCATTATCTACCACCACATGAAGCCTTGGATCAAAGCTATAGAACCACACAACATTACCTGTGGCATCCCTTATACTAAGGTTAGCATTGAGCACAGTGTTACCGATTACAGGTAGTGGTATCCTAGCCACACCCCTACCATCAGCATTTACACCATATCTATAGCTAATGTTAAGAGCTTTACTATATGCAGTAACCTCTATTAGAGCTCCTGCAGCGGGCTTGAACCCCGCTTCTGTTACATAGGATATGTTAAGCACCAAAACTATGTAGTTAGCAGGGGTATATGCTAGGAAAACCTTTGAGGAGTCGAAGTAGATAGATGTTTGTGTAAATACCTTCAACGGCTCAACATCTTGCACATACACCTTATCTAGTGCTAGAGTTACGTTACCAGTTGTAAATCCTGCTCTAAACATTCCAGGAGCATTTTCATCAAATGCATATATGTAGCAATTTGTGCAAGGCACTGTCTTAGCACCACCCTCACTCACAAGAGCAACCACTTTATAGCTTCCCCCAGGCCCTTTCACCACATACACTTTATCCACATAGAAATCTGCGCCCAGCACTCTATGAACATACCCAACAACCTCACCTCCAACAACCCTGAGAAGCAGAACCTCACCCCTATCACTACCAACAACAATCCTCGTAACAGGATACCCATCAACATCTACCCATGTCGGGGAACCCGTTAATGGGTATATCTGCAGAACCTGGGGAACCTGATAAGGGTCAGAAACATCGAGAAGAGCAACAACATTAGAACCACCAAGAACACCAGCAATAACAACCCTACCCTCGCTCACCCCAACAACATATCTCGGAGCAAACCCTAGAGAACTCAGGTCAACTTTGTAAACATATGCAAAATCCTTTGGAAGCCATGAAGATGTCTCAGATCTTGCATTAGTTGAAAACAGTGCTTGCATTGATAAAATGAATACAGCTATGCAGACTAATCCCCACAACTTCTGGATACACACCTTATGCACAGTAATTCACCCTCTCAGAATCATATCAAGTAAGAGCTGTAGAAAATTTTTATAAATTTTTCAAATTTCTTTTTCAAATCTCTTGACCATAAGGTTTTTTAGTTGTGTAAGAGTTTGTAAAGATGAGGATCAGGATGCTCGGAGGATGTTTATGAGAAGTGTTTTCCCCAAGTTCTTCGAGGCTTTTGTGAAGAGGTCTAAGAGGGAGAGGGCTGAGGGTGCTAGGGCTGAGGTAACTAGAGTGGATAGGGTGGAAACAGTTGTGCATAGGCTGTACAGCGTGCTCAGGGGGTACAGGGTTGTTGAGGAGTACCCTATTAGAGAGCCATTTTCATATATTCGTATTGTTGAGGAGGAGGATAGTGGTAGGCTTTTTTACGAGGTTTACGAGATCTCCTTGAATGAGGATGAGGAGAGGGTGTTCAATGACATTAAGGAGCACATAGTGTGGGAGCTGAAGCCCATATCATCTCTGGATGTTGATGTATCTAAAGAGGTTTTGAAGACAGCTAGGAGGGTTATAAGAGAGTTTCAGATAAGGTTTACAAAGACCCCAACTCTTTCATGGAGCAAGATAGAGTATTATGTTGAGAGGGATTTGGTTGGGTTCGGGGTGCTGGACCCTATATTCAGGGATAGGCATATTGAGGACATATCGTGTAATGGAATCGGGTTGCCTATTTATGTGTGGCACAGAAGATATGAGTCTCTACCCACAAATATAGTGTTCCAGAGTGAGGATGAACTCGATAGGTATGTTTTGAAGCTGGCTCACATGGCTGGAAAGCACATTTCAGTAGCGTACCCCATTCTCGATGCCATTCTTCCCGGTGGTCATAGGCTTGCCGCTACGTTTAAGAAGGAGGTCTCAACAGCTGGCACAACATTTACCATTAGGAAGTTCAGCGAGTCCCCTATAACAATAGCTGACATGATAAACTATGGAACCATATCCCCCGATATAGCGGCCTACTTCTGGCTTGCAATGGACTTCAAGATGACTACGCTGATAATGGGTGTGACTGGGGCTGGAAAGACAACAACACTCAACGTTTTAGCCACTCTACTGAGGCCTACATACAAAGTTGTGACTATTGAGGATACGCCAGAGCTTAGGCTTCCACATGAGAACTGGGTTCAGCTAGTCTCAAGACCCTCGTATGTTGGTAGCGGTGTTGGCGAGGTGTCGTTGTTTCACTTGGTGAAGCTTTCTCTGAGGTATAGGCCTGATGTTATTATAGTTGGCGAGGTGAGGGGGGAGGAGGCATATGTCCTGTTCCAAGCAATAGCAACAGGGCATAGTGGGATGACAACGCTTCACTCAGAAAGCATTGACGCAGCTGTGAAGAGACTTACCTCTCCACCTATGAACATACCACCCTCCTATATACCGCTGATAAACATAGCTATGGTTATAAGGAGGGTTCAGGTGAGGGATGAGAGGGGAAGGATAAGACCTGCTAGAAAAATAACAAAGGTGTGGGAGGTGAGGAACTATGAGGACTACATCGAGGTCGCGTCCTGGGATCCACTTGAAGATGAGTTCACGATTAACCTAGGTAACAGTGTTGTGCTGAGAAAAATAGGTGAGTTCTCAGGGCTTCCAATAGATAGCCTTGTTGAGGAAGTTGAGAAGAGGAGGTCCGTGCTTGACTGGCTCGTTAGAACTGGAAAAACAGATTATAGGTCTGTAGCAACATACATTTATAGGTATTACATGAATCCAGAGGGGGTTTTGAAGGAGATAGGATATAGCCCTAGCTGACGGCTCCCCGCCATGAATGGCGAGGGTTCTGCACCCACTGGGGCTTTCCCTCATCTTTCGGGAGCCCCTCACGGGTGTAGCATCATTTTTTCAGGCCCCGCCGCCAGCTTCGGGGAGGTGCAGGCTCATAGCCTGCTAAGCTCGCCTACACCCAACACCGAAAATAGATGCTGTAGCAAAAGATTTATAAGCTTTTCTACCCATCCCCGCCTTAAAAGGCGAGGCTTCCATTTGTGTGGTGATTAAATGAAGCTGCTGAGGAGAGCTCCTAGGAAGAGGGCTAAGGAGGAGAGAAAGGTTGTTAGGAGAAGGGTTGCTCCACCAACGGTAAGAGAGGTTTTCACAGCATTTTCCCTAACATTCTTTGAAAAACCTGGAAAAGCACTTGCAAAAACATTTGAATTTGATAAGGTATTGACGAGAGCGGGTCTTGCAATACACCCTGTGAAGTACTCTGCAGAGACCATATCCCTAACCATACTTACAACACTATTCACAGTAGTTGCAGCAGCGCTTTTCACCGCTATCGCAAAACCACCCCTGCTAACAAAAGTCATAGCAGTGCTTGTAGCGCTAATGATACCCATAATGGTGTTTACATATAGGTTTGCATACCCCTATATAAGAGCCTCTATGAGGAGAAATGATGTTAATAACGAGCTCCCGTTTTTCATGGCCTATGTCGCCACCATGGCTAGGGGTGGTTACAGCCTTGAGAAGGTTATTGAGAGAGTGGCTAATTTGAGGGTGTTTAAGGCTGTTAGGGAGGAGTCTAGAAAGATCATAACCAGGATCAAGATGTTTGGCGAAGACCCTATTACAGCACTTGACTCAGTAGCCCTGGCGCACCCTAGCTCAAGGTTTAGGGATATAATACTGGGTTACACCACTACTCTTAGGAGTGGTGGTGATGTTCTGCACTATCTTGAGATTAGAACTAGGGAGCTTTTTGAGGCTAGAGCTAGAGAGGTTAGGGAGGTTCTGAACAGACTCATGTCTTTTCTCGAGGTTTACACAATATTTGGTGTTATAGTCTCTCTCACAGTATTTGTTTTCTTCGCTGTGCAGGGTGCTATTACTGCTGCGCAGCAAATGCAGAGAGGGGCCATGTCTATGTCCATAGATGTGGCAACGCCCATGCTCTACAACTTTCTCGTTCTCCCAATGCTCGGCTTCTCCATAATGCTTGCAGTTCATATAAATCAGCCCAGAACTCCTGTAAACTATAACGAGGTTTATGCAACTGTGTTCACCTTCATCCCAATATCGCTAGCGCTGTTCTTTGCTGTGCTCATAGTTTTTGGGGGTGTGGAGATATTTATGGCCCCCCTCACATTGTCAGGAGTCAAAGCACTTATAATTGCCTTGGCTGTGGCTCTAGAGGTGGTGTCCATACCTGGGTGGCTGAGGTACAGAGCCCTGGTCAAGGGTTATAGGGGTTTTGTGCAGGCAACAGCAGATTTTCTGAGGGATTTGAGTGAGGTTAGGAAAACAGGGCTTTCTCCAGAGAGGTGCATAATTCTATTGTCTCAGAGGAGCTACAGAGGGCTCACAAGGGTTATTGAGAGAGCTGCAGCAGCGCTCTCAGTGGGTTTTAGCTTGGAGGATGCTCTTAGAAAGGCTTTGAAGGGTGTTAGGGAGTGGTTCACTGTAGCAGCTTTCAGATTTCTCACAGACTCTATAGTGGTTGGCGGTGGGTCTCCAGAAGTTGTGGACACTCTAGCCAGGTTTATGCAGACACTGAGCGAGCTTGAGGAGGAGACCAGGAGGAGAATGAGAACACAGGTTATCTTACCCTACTTCGGATCAGTCCTCCTATCATCAATACCAGTAATACTACTCTACATGCTACTAGCACTAGCAAAAATACCTGTAGAAGCAGCAACACCACTGATACTAGTCATGATGACGGGGGCGATATTCAACTCATTTATAATGGGGCTCATAGCAGGGAAAGCATCTCAAGCAACACTAGCAGCAGGCTTCATACATGCAACAATACTTGTAGCACTATCCACAGCAGTATCTACAGCAACACTACTATTCATAGGTGCATAGAAGGTGAACAGATTCATAGCAATAGTAATACTCATAGCAGTAGCGATAACAATTGCAGCAATAGGCATAGCATGGATAACAACAACAATGCACACAATGATGTGGAAACCAGAAATACTAAAAATAATAGAGATGAAGCTAAACCAGCTACCAAACGGCACATGGATTTTGAAAATAGAAGCCACAAACATAGGCGAAGGAGATGCAGAGATATACAAAATAGCAGTAACAAACATAGAAGAGAAAACACTAGACCAGCCAATAACCATAGAACCCGGGCACACAAAAGAATTCACAATACCACTAACAAAACAATACCAAATGTACACAACATACACAGTAAGACTCTACCTAAAAACAGGAACAGTATACAACACACTAGAATACATAGTAACACCAAAGTAGCTGACCCCACACAAAATACCTAAGGACACAACACATCTACTCATCACAGAGAACAATTTGGATTAAAGAATCTATAGATCTCTCTACATCCTCACCCCAAAACAAAGCTTATAGCTATAAAATACTCAAAATAGGCTATGAATTATAGCCATGCATACTCACTGCCTAACAACACTTATTAAACAACCCGCTACGCTCGTTCAGCAACTGCTTGACTATAAAATTTTTAAGTATTCAAAGAGAGAGTATGAAGCAGGTGTAGGAAGTTGAAGAACAAACTACTTAAAAGAGGTATCGAGCCAATAATAGCAGTCGTAATACTGGTAGCAGTAACACTAGTAATAGCAGTAGGAGTAATTGGCTGGTTAATGGGGTGGTGGGGAGCATTAGGAGCAACAGAACAACTGCAGATATACGGAGATACCGAATTAAAGGTTTCAGATAGTGGCGGCACTGTAACACTGCATGTCGGAAACAGGGGTTCAGCATCAGCCGTAATATATAAAATAGAGATTGTTAATTTTGGTGAAACAACACAACTTACGACTAGCAGTGGAACAACAGTGATAACAGTGCCGCCTGGGGGAGAGGCATATATCACAGCGACAATCACAAGTACAAGTGGTGGGAGCTTGATGGCTGGAGCCAATTACATTATTAAAGTCTATACAAAGGCTGGTAACACCTATCAAATAACTGTTGTGGCACAATAGTAGTCATAAATAGAATTGTAATGCGGAATGAGAAGAGGCTAAGTATAATTTTGTGTGGCAAAAAGCTTAAAGTAATAAAGTTCTTTTTCATCGTTATTTCTCTTTTCTTTTGCATGGCTCTCAGTTTTATTATCGAATTCCATAATCTTCCTAGTTATTTTGATGAGTGTGTTTATATTGGGTGTGGTGTTGCTTATGTTTCTAATTTTACTCCTCCTGTTCTCTGTAATTTTGAGCATCCTCCATTTGCTAAGTATGTGATTGGTTTTTCTCATCTCCTCGGCTTTTCTCGTATTCTCTTCATGTTTTTCTATGCTTTGTCTTGCTATCTCTTGTTTTTGGTTCTCTACAGGCTTTCTCATGATCTCGGCGTCTCTCTGTTTTCCTCTCTTCTTCTCTTTTTCGATACATTGTTCTTCAATACCCATAGGTTTCTCTTGCTCGACCCTGTAGCGGTTGTTCTCTCCCTGGCTTCTCTATATCTAGCTCTCTCTGCTTGGCATGGGGCTTCAGCTGCTTTAGCTGGTCTTGCATTTGCCTCTAAGTTTAGCTCTGCCCCCACTATTCTAGTCTCTTTCTATGCTGTTCTTAGAAGGCGTGGTTTTGGCGAGGCTCTGAAGTTTCTTGTAATTGCTTTTCTAACCTATTTAGCTACTTATTTTGCTGATTTTAGGCTCGGTCCTCTAGCTATTGTTGAGCACAATGTTCAGATGCTTAGCTACATGGGTTGGAGGCATGGTTTCTCCCCCGCCCTGGCCTCTATTGGTTTTCTCAAGCTCTTGACCAAGGTTGAGCTTTGGAGGTTTGGAGGTAATATAACTATTTTCATTACTAGCTATGGCAGTTACTGGAGTGTTTACAGCACTATGTATGCTCATGGTACTGGCCTCTATACAGTTGTTGGTGTTGGGCTTGGGTCTCCAGCATGGTACTTACTATTTCCACTACTTCTCTACACAACATACCATGCACTTGTGCATAGAGGTGGTGTAGAGGTGGCTCTCTGCACATGGGGATGGCTCTCACTACTAAACGTTTTGGCCGGGCCCATAGACTGGTACTACATCAATGCTCTTCCAGCACTCTACGCTAATGCAGGCTATGCCCTGAAAAAGATTTCTGGAAAGAGATTCAAGCACATCTCTTTACCGCTTCTAGCCTCCTCAATCATCACCTTCTACACCACATTACTGGGTCTATTACCCTACACAATTAAGTTAAGCTAAAGGCTCTACACTAAAAGGTGGGGCAGTAAATTTATTAGGGTTTTTTAGGGTTGTTTATTATCGGTTAGGGTCTAGGTATGAGTAGTGAGCCTGAGAGGTTGTTGAAGCCTAGTGAGTTCTGTGGGATTGTTGGTATTAGTTATCGTACTTTTAAGAGGTGGGTCTCTGAGGGTAGGATAAGGGTTGTTAGGACGCCAACAGGTAGGATTAGAGTTCCCTACAGCGAGGTCGTGAAGATTCTCGGTGGTAAACCTATTGAAGGAGAGGTTAGGGCTGTTATCTATGCACGTGTAAGCTCTTCTGATCAGAAGAGCGACTTAGAGAGGCAAATACAGTACTTGACGCAGTACTGCTCATCTAAGGGATATAGAGTTGTTGATGTGTTAAGCGATATAGCAAGTGGTTTGAAGACTGATAGGAGAGGTTTGTTGAAGCTCTTCAACTACGTTGTTAACAGGCAAGTGGATGTGGTTGTAGTGACGTATAGGGATAGATTGTCTAGGTTTGGCTTCGAGTACTTGGAGTACTTCTTCAACAAGTACGGTGTTAGAATTGAGGTTGCCTTTGGAGAGGAGCCTAGAGATGCTTACCAAGAGCTTGTAGAGGACTTAATAGAGATTGTAACTTCCTTTGCTGGGAAGCTCTATGGGTTGAGGAGCCATAAGGAGAAGATGCTTGTTGAGGGATTTAAGAAGTTGCTAGAAGAGGTTGAGGAGAGTGAGTGAAGTCACTAGAACAGTTATTGTACCAAGTGTTAGGCTCAG
>JAPWTX010000061.1 GCA_028275825.1 Ignisphaera sp.
GCAATTACCACAGCAAGCTAGTCCTAGGAAACGACGTAGTAGCGGAAATCACATACTTCACAGGACAACCACCAAGAGAAAACTGGCACACAATAGCAATAACAACCAATGGAGTATACAAACTTTATTATTCAGCTTAGTTAAAGTGTTGACTTAGGTGCTAGCTTATGTCTGTGCAAGAACTAGATGCCCTGAAATTTGTTGCTGAGTTGTTGGAGGCTACGGCTAGGTATATTGATGCTGAAGCCGATCTTGAGATGAAGTATGGTAAGAGCTTTGAGGAGATCTCTAAAGAAACCCTTTCTCCACCAGCGCTGCTTGAGCTCTCTAAAAAGCTTTCGCCAGAGCTCTTCACTAAGCTCATGGTCGTTATGCTTAGGTTAGCTGCATTGGGGGAGAGAGTACGGAATGTGTGGGGAATGCCCGCAGAAGAGAAGAAGAAGGTGGCTAGTGAAATCAAGAGCATTGCCGAGGACTTGAAGAGCTTCCTACACGATATAGAGGTGAACACCAGGTAAAGAAGCTTGCCAAGTATAGTAGCTAAGAGTGAGAATCAGTAGAACAATGAGAAATGGAAAAAATGGAAACAAAAAGAAAATATTTTTCAATGCATACTATTTTCTGGATAAAGCGCTTTGAGAAAGACATTGGTTACAAAACGATGGGGGTGAAGTGAAGCAATGAAGGTCAAAGCAACAATACCTGTGCTAATCGTTTTCGTGATTCTGATCACAGTAGCGATGTACTTTGCAGTTGATGCATTCAATAATATGAGGAAATCCTTGGAGGTTCAGAAGGAGTTTAAGCCGTTTTGCGGAGGAATAGAAATAGTTAACTGCACATCAACGGCTCTGAAAAGTATTTACGAATCAGCACAATATTTGCTGGTAGCTGTTGTGGAGTTGCTGGCATCAGCTATATTCATCATTCTAGCAATATATGCTTTATTTGCAATGATAAAAATGTGGATCAAGTTAAACGATTAGCTATGCCGATACTGTCTCGCTGTACGAAACAGTTGAACCGTTTGGAACCTTAATTGCTGTTGTCAATGTGTATGCCCATGCCTCTGAGCCATCGTATATCTTGATGGCAATGTAGTCAAGGTCGTAGTTGGAGTCGGCTGTCCATGAGCACGATATTGTTAGCGATAAACCATCGGAAGATACCGTAACTGATGGTGAAACAGTTTTACTTGTTTCCGTAGTTGTTCCAGAGTACCAGAGGTGGAAGTACACGGAGGTGATCTTGAGGTTTGAAACCGATGTACCTCCGCTGAGCACCTGCGCAATTCTATACGTCAATGTATGTGATGGATATGTTGCGTCGCCAGAAGCTGAGATGGTTCCATACGTCAATGTACCGCTAAACGATATGGTTATGGTCAGCGTTACGCTTGCAGAGTCACCAGAATTAACATTTATTGATGTGGATAGGGATGTATCGAAGTATAGGTTAGTTCCGCTATATGCCCTCACCTTCGCAACAGTGTAAGCTGCTGTGATGCTGATAGTGCACGTAATTGTTAAAGTAGCTTGATTTGTACCTGTAGAAATGCTGTAGCTAAGCGATGTTGTTGAATCCCTCTCCGTACCACCTGAATCAACAAGGACAATCTTATCGATCTTTCCAAGGTTGGTACCATTAGCCAAGGCAGAGATTACATGTTGTCTAACAGTTGTTGTTGGGGATCCGTGTAAAGATGACTTTATGTTTCCTACTCCTAGTTCACCCTTCACATCAAAACCGATTGGTACAGGTGTTGAAAGCCTCGACATTGTTTCACCCTATAACAAAAGAACATACTCTTTCATGGCGTAAAAGCTTTGATCCCTTTGCTCATATGTGAACAGGTCATCTGTTTGAGGCTCGTACAGCATCCATCTAACCCCCTGAGAATCCTTGAGAATGACAAGGTTGTATGCATGTTCAGAGCTGTAGTCCAGGATTACACCAATAGCATTTATTCCAAAATCTATCGACACCCGTGCTTTGAAGTACATAGCGAACTTGTCACAATCAAAGGTGTCGACCAGATACTTTCTGGTGTCTGTCCAGTCCCATTCAACAATCTTCTTAAATGTCTCCAAATCAGTTGCATAGTATGTCCCATCAAGTGGAAGCCATGCAACCATTCCACCCTTTGACTTAAGATCGTTTATAACTGCATCAAGTTCTTGGTCTGTTAATGCAACCCTATTTACTTGGAATGGGGGCACATACCACTCGTAAAGCTTGTTACTTAGATCAACAATATCCATAATAGCGTTCTTGAGACCCTCCTCAGCAGGAGCACCTATAACGCCTTGAGATGCTAGGTTGTACCACTGCCTAAGCTTCTGCCTCGTGTCAAGTATCTTTCTAGCCTCATCCTCCGTAAACGTAACTGTTAGTGATTGAGACATGAACCTCTTACACAACTTACTTAGCCAGTTCATTCAATCACCTGTAGATGCTTGTACTTATCAAGCTTTTTAACTTATGGTGATGCTTGCAGATGTCTTGACAGATAGGCTTTCGGATAGCGATAGCTTGTAGCTGTTCTTCATTGTCGATGATGACTTGATGCTGAGGCTATCAGATGCAGATATCCTGTGACTCACCTTAATGCTTGCAGAGTCTGTGAAGCTCACCTTGCTAGATGCTGACACAGGAACACGCCTAGTTATCGAATAGGTATCTTGACCCTTACCAGCATCACTTGCAAGCGCTCTCGATATTAATGAGAACACCTCTGAACCTCTCAACAAATCAACAACTGTTACCTTAGCTGTCAAGCTATGCACATCCTTACCTCCAGCCAAGTCCGTCAATGATACCCTAGCTGTGATCACATACCTTTCAGCACCAATTGACTTGTC
The DNA here is from genome assembly GCA_028275825.1 of Ignisphaera sp. Classification (GTDB taxonomy): domain Archaea; phylum Thermoproteota; class Thermoprotei_A; order Sulfolobales; family Ignisphaeraceae; genus Ignisphaera. The sequence continues at coordinate 2,862 of JAPWTX010000061.1, forward strand.
AGAGCCTGTAACCCCTGCTGATATACTATGTATCTCACCACCAGTTGCCTTATCGACAAAGGATATCGTGTATCTAACGCTTGGTAAAGCTGTTGATGATATTCTAAGGCTTTCGGATACCGATAGCGGGTGGATAGCAATCGCTTTAGCCGCATCTGATAAGCTAATGCTGCTTGTTACTGATACAGGTATGCGCCTAGTTATCGAGTATGTATCCAGCCCTTTACCCGCATCGCTTGAAGGTGCTCTCGATGTTAATGAGAATGCCTCTGAACCTCTAGACAAATCAGTAACAGTTACATTAACTCTCAATCCATATACATCCCTGCCTACAGCCAAGTCTGCAAATTTCGTGCTAGATACAATCGAATATCTTTCAACACCAATTGACTTATCAGACCCTGAAACACCAGCCGATACCCTATGTATCTCACTAGCAAATGCTTTGTCAACAACGGTTACTGAGTACCTGATTGATGGAAGGGCTTTTGATGATACTATAAGGCTTTCAGATGCTAGGATCGGATGCAGAGCAACAGTCTTAGCAACATCTGTTAAACCAATACTGCTAGACGCCTGAACGTTAACTTGCACACTTATCCTATAGACCTCCTTACCAGAGCCAATGTCTCTAACAATCCTTCCCAATGCATAAACCTCTGATCCAACTCCCTTGTCGCTGAACCTCAAAGTGTATGCCACGTACGGTACAGCAGATGATGATATTGATAGGCGGTCCGATGCTGTTATTGTTACTGTATGCTTTATGCTCACCGCATCAGCTAGGCTAATGATTGATCTCGGAGCTATTGGAACAACAATACTTGTCTTGAATGCTTCAGCACCCCTACTAACGTCAACAACCTTAACTGTATAGCTAACCAACGACGTTGCTGACGATGTCAGCGATAGAATGTCCGATGCAGTTATGTTGGCAATTCTAACAGCTCTAGCTATGTCCTCAAGTTTAACAGTTGTTGATGACATAATTGGTATGACAATTGATACCCTATAGGTCTCCAAGCCTCTGCTAATGTCAACAAACTTAACTGTGTATCTAACCAATGGTGTTGCAGATGATCTCATTGATAGCATGTCTGATGAAACTATGCTGACAATGCGTGTAGCTTTAGCAATATCCTCAAGCCTGATAGTTGTCAGCGATGTAATGGGTATAACAATCGATACCCTATAGATCTCCGAACCTCTACCAATGTCACGACCAATAAAGCCTGCAAACACCGTAGCATAGCTTATCAACGGCAAGGTCTCTGAAACTGTGAACAATATCAGCCTACTAACCTTGGCAATATCCTCAAGGCTAATTGTTGAACGAGCAAAGATTTCAGTAGGTACTTGTATAACATACTTTTCAGCTCCTTTACCAACATCTATTTGAGCAATTCTGTATAGGACTTCTGGCTTTAGCCAAGCCCTTATCCTCAGCCAGTCCCTAGCCTCTATACTTAGGGTTGGTGTAGTTATCCAGACAAGCTTTTGCAGAGCCTGCCAAACATTGTATATAGCCTCGATTAGGAAGTTCTCGTGTTCAGGGGTCAGGAGATCCATTGACTTTAATATCCTGTAACCATCAATGAATCTTTGAGCCTCTAGGTACAGCTCAACAACATCCTTTAGTGCTATTACATCTCCCCATCTCCTAGCATACAGCCCTTTCTCCACTATCCTCTGAATCGCCTTGCCGAGAAGATCAACAGCAAGCTTAGCGCACTCATATGGGTAGTTGAAGTGGTAGCTCCTAACCTCCTTGTCATAGTCAATCTCAGGCAAAATCTTACTGAGAAGATCTAAGCATTCCTTAACGGTTCTAACTGGTTGCCTAGCGGGTACGCTTAGCTCAAAGCTCTTCGCATAGTCATAGAACCTGAAGCCCCTAGCTATTAGGGCGTCCAATGACTTTGCCGAGTCTAGACCAAGAAGCTTAGTCATGACAACATCTGTTGACTTTGCGTAGTCGCTTGATAGCAGCTTGCCGACGGCAGACCAGGTCTCATATCCCCTACCGCTATCGCCAACAATTATCCAGTAACCTAACGAGTGCCTCTCAAAACCATAACCATAGTCATAGGATTTAAGCTTCAGTACAACAGAAAATGACTCTAACGGCTTACCAAAATCAGTGCCAAGCAATAGCTGCTTTAGAGCCTCTATGCCTCTACCATAGTCAGCTGAAGCTAATCTGATTAAGTAGACATCTAAGCCTTTCACTGCATCAGAAACTCTGAGACCAAGCCTTGAAGCCTCATATCCTTTTGCATACTCATATACCTTAAGCGATAGTCTATACGCTTCTGCTCCTCTACCCAAATCCAAAGCTTTTAATAATATCTTTAGTGCTTCAATACCTCTGCCTGAATCAGATGCGAGAAGACCTAGCCTATAAGCTTCTGAACCAGATCCAATATCAGAAACTCTAAGTGATAACCTGTATGTCTCAACACCCAATCCCCTATCTGCTACAATTAGACGTAGACTATGAAGCTCGTAACCCCTTGCACTATCGCCGACAAGAACCCTATGGGCAAAGGCTTCGATACCCCTAGCAATATCAGATGATGTGATGCTTGGCTTTAGAGCCTCTAGTCCTCTACCAGTATCCGAAACAAGTAGAGCAAGCCTGAATGTCTCTAGACCAGTTCCCCTATCTGCTACAAGCAGTTTAAGCCTATAAGCCTCGTAGCCCTTTGCGCTATCGGAAACAAGAACCCTCTGAACAAATGCTTCGATGCCTCTAGCAACATCAGATGACGTGGCGCTTGGTTTTAGAGTATCTATACCTCTACCAGTATCCGAAACACGTAGAGAAAGCCTATATGCCTCAGCACCCAATCCCCTATCAAAGACAGTGATCGTGGTCTTATAAGCATCTGCCCCCCTAGCAATGTCAGTAACAGCCAGTCTCTGTCTAAACGA
>JAPWTX010000013.1 GCA_028275825.1 Ignisphaera sp.
GTGCAGAACCCTCGCCATTCATGGCGGGGAGCCGTCAGCTAACTAGGAGGTCTCCAAGGCTTTATACCCCTACTAGCATCTCTCCAAGTTGGAAATAGCTCCCTCTTTCCTGGTAGCATGAAACCTGCCTGATACTCCTCCATAAAATCAGGGTCTAGCATTAGTTCAACAGGTGCAAGTAACTTGGCAACTCTCTCAGCTTCTGCTCTATAATCCTCTGAAAGAAGTGTAAGTATAGCTCCTCCCAATGATCCATTACCTATGTATTCTATTTTTGCACCAGTGAATTCAGGTATCATACCTATAGTCATAGCGCTATTAAGATTGAGGTAGTTTCCAAAAGCTCCACACACATAAACCCTCTTAACGTCGTATACCGTGATAAGCATCTTCTTAAGCAGAATTGCTATGGCACTGCACACAGAGGATTTAGAGTCTATAATGTTATACAAATCCTCTTCAGTAACAACAATATCTTTTCCTGTACCAGAATCCTCAGCTGGTATAACAACATATTCATATCCCTTTTCCCCTTTTCTGATGTATGAACATCCACAATCTTTATAGAACTTTCCAAATATATCGATTAAGCCATTGACAAAAAGCTGCGCCAAGAGATCTATGTATCCAGAGCCGCATATCCCAATAGGCTTTGCATTGTCTATTGTTCTATAAATAGCCTTACAAGTTTTAGGATCTATTACAATGCTCTCAACAGCTCCAGCAACAGCTCTAACACCATGTGTCAAGCCCCAGCCCTCAAATGCAGGTCCTGCAGGAGCTGTTGTACCTAAGAACCAGTCTTTACATCCGATAACAACCTCAGTATTCGTACCTATGTCAATGAGTAGCGCTGGCTCTTTAGAAAAGTTTAGTCCAGATGTTATCACGTCCCCCACCACATCACCACCAAGAAATCTACCAGCACATGGAAGCACATATACATCAGCATTTCTATTCACATTAAGCCCAATGTCACGTGTCTCTAGCCAATATGGAGTTCTTGGTACATCTGCCCTCTCTTTAAAGGACTTTATCAAGGGGTATGGATTGAGCCCTACGAAAAGATACGTCATTGCAGTATTGCCGGCTACTGTAACCATATACACATCTTCTCTCGATACCTTACACCTCTTGCACAACACATCAACGACTGTATTTATTGTATCAACAACTACTTTCTGCAGCTCCTTTAAACCATCTTTTCTATCGAGAGCAAACCTAATTCTAGAAATTATGTCTTCGCCATACATTAGCTGCTTATTGAATTCAGAAGCGGTATCTAAAACCCTACCCTTAGCAATATCTACTAAAGCTACAGCAACTTTTGTTGTGCCAATGTCTACGGCTAATCCGTAAAGCCCTTTCTCATCTTCACTAACATCCACCACCCTTCTCCTAGCATCATTTAATATGGCAAAAACTTTTTGCACATCTCTCTTCATAAATTCAGAAAGCTTCTCCAAAACACTTGTACCAGGACTATACTTAGAAAACACATTATTTATGTCATGTAATGAAAAAGCCTCCCACCTAACAAGAGACCTAGGCCTAACACTCGGTAATGCCACAGATGACTGTAGCTTTGGCCTTCCTATTTGGCTTTCAATAGGAACTTCGATTACAACATTCTCTACAATACGCGTTAAGCAAGCCAATGCATAACCTTTTGCAACCTCTTCAGGCTTTATCAAATCACTTTTTCTAGTCTCAACCCTGCCTCTCCTCACAATAACCCTACACTTCCCACAAAGCCCCTTGCCCCCGCAAACACTCCTAATACCAACGCCACACCTAATCGCAGCTTCAAGAATCGTTGTACCTTTAACTACCTCTGTAGACACGTTGTGAGGCAAAAAATGTACAATATGCTTAGAACCTTCTTCGCTCATGAAACTGCTATCACCAGATATTTTATGCTATTATTAAGATGAGCTGAAAATAGGAGTGGAATAAACATATCTTTTTGATAAACTAATCTTTTTAATAAATGCTTGCACTATTGTCATATTTTCATGCCCCTTCCATGAGCTCTTTAATCTTCTCTGGAGACCAATTCTTATCTAGCCACTTCCCAATTTCTGAAGAGTCCATAGGACCTACTAACACCCTCCATTTTGAAGCATCCTCTATTTCTCCAGAAACCCTCGCTGCTTTACCAGGTATTATTAGAATTCTATGTTTCACCTTTTTATCTAGCCCCGTAGATTTAATGGTTTCAGCAACATTATCCCCTGTAAACTTTCTACCCGCTACAGCAACATCTACAGCAAGTCCTTCCGTATCTACAACTAAAAGCCATGCATCTATCTTAGCCTTTTCAGCATCGCTTAAGACTATAGAGTATGTTAAAGCATAGTTTGTAGTTACGAGAACAGGGCTCATCTCACTAGGCTTTCCAACCTCTCTCAGGCCAGGTGGTACTGAAACAGGTTTTCTAGGATCTGTATACAGTTGAAATCTCCACATAACCTGAGGTAGTAGAACCCAGCCATCTAGAGAATGCATAACTATTAGATCTGCATAGCGAGTCATGAGAATTGTTGCTAATACTGCCTCCCACCACATCACATCCTTTGGATCACCACTTATCTGAGTCCATACAGAAATAGGTGTGGCTATCAATGGATAGCCTGTGTACCTCCAAAGATCATAGGTAGCCTTGTATCTAAGCCATGAAAAAGCCTTGATTGTAAATGAAAGTCCTCCAGAGCCCACAAAACAGCCTGGATCTAGAGCCAATTCCTTTAAACCCATATCTTCAGATAGGGTCTTAGCTAATGAGACAAGCATATCAAGATCGCCAGGAGCTGTAACAGCAAGTGGTACATCAAATCTCTTCGCAATTTCCGCCATTTCTCTCCAGTTATCCCTTGTAGCAGCATAGATTAGAGGTCTATGGTGAGGTGGGTTAAGAACATTTAGCGCAGCCTCTATTACTGTTGGATTCGTTGAACAGAGGATTAGAGGCAGGGAACTGTTTTCAGCTACTATGGAAACAGCTCTTGCAAACTGCTTTGGATCATTAGTTACAGATCTGATGGCAATAGCATCTAGTTTCAGCTTTTGACCTACATATTCGTATTCAAAACCCTCAATAATCTTAACTCTTTTGACAAGGGCATCTCTCTCCATAGAGTCATCTACATCAATAGCTATTGCTGTTGGATTATGATACCTTAGCTCATGTCTGTAAAGAACATATTTACCACCAATCTTAACAATCTTTTTGGGGCTCTTTAACATCACTTCCTTAACAGGGGGTAGAAGAAGTTCTCTTAGCTTCTCATAATTCTCTCTATACTTCTCTTCAACAATTGGAGGACAGTCCTCTATCCTAATATCTAAGCTTGCAAGCCTTACTGCAAAAGCCATGCAATTTGCTTCTCCACACTTTCCACAGTTTGTTTTTGGCAAGAGCTGATATATTTGAATTGGTGTTGGCGGTCTCCAAGGCATTTAAATCACCGGCAGGGCTCTTGACAACCAGTCCAAAGCTTTTTCAGGTTCATTGGGCTTGGGTTCAGAGAATAAGTACTCCCTAATAGTCTTCATAATCTTTACTGAAAGTGGGTGTACAAGCATATAGTAATCAGCCCCTGCTAAAAGGCATATAAGGCTGGTAAGAGTTTCCCAAAGAGGTCCTCTAATTTCCTTAGGCCCCCAGTAAGGATCCATTGTTATCCAAGCCTCTCTAGCACCCCAAGCATTTGCAGCTCCAACGTTGAATGGGTGCTGAAGCAGCTCATTGCCTAATAGAGCTGAGAGCCTAGCTCTCTCCATAGCTGTAAAGCCATATTCTGTGCCATAGCCTATACCACCTATATTCAGATCCAGTATTATTCTATTCTTTGGTATCCATTCATATGTTTTTCTATTTATTTGCTCAGCTTTATCGAGATCCATGGGTGAGAAGTTTATGACAGTGGCATTTGCCTTGGCTATATATGGACATACATCCTCTAATTTCATGTCAAGGTTCAGGCTGTTCAGAACAATTCCTTCTGATGGAAAAGTTTCAACAACTCTCCTAAATACCTTAACATCTTTCTCTGGATTTCCTGATCCACCTACAACTATAGGTACCCTAACCGCTTGAAGAATTGAATCAACAGTCTTCACAGCCTCCTCCGGTGATGCATCTTTAAATGTAGGGTCTGTACTTACAAGGTGAATATCTATAGCCTCAGCACCATACTTCTCAATCCATATTTTAGCCCATTCAACTGGGTTATCGAGAGCATCTCCAAATGCTAGTCTTACAGCTCTCGGTAAGCCTATTTTAATATCAAAGACATCTCCTCCAAATGCTGGTGGATTCGGTGGGCTGTATCCTGCTAGATAGTAGTAAGCAGGCATGGTATGTCCTCCTATTACAATAATTCTTTCCCTTGTCCCACCTTCACTCCTAGAAGCTCCAAGCTTTACCTCAACCACCCTACCACTAAATTGAGGCCTTGGCTCTTCAAATACTACTTTAGATAGTTCAACAACCTTCTTAGCTACAACTTCAACAGCTTTTGCAACTTCGTAAGCAGCTTTAACCTCAGGCTTAGCCTCTGCAACTGCTTTAGGTGGTGTGACAACAATTGGTATAGGTAGCTGTTGAGGTATTTGCCCAATAAGTCTTATTTCAAGTTCGTCAGACTCTATTTCAACATTGTAAAGCTCTACAACACCCTTCTCCAATGCCTCTGCAATTTTAGCAAGCAAACTATATACAGAGGCTTCTTGCCTCGCCTTCATCTCATCGTTATCTCTCTTAGAATCCTCACTACTCACTTACCTTCACCAATACTGCCCCTCTTGATAACAACTTTTTCAGCACGTATCTTAACACCCTTAAACACAAGTGTTACAGTTGATTGTTGTGTTGCTTGCTGTTGTTGAAGTAGTGGTACTGGTATTGTAACTGATACCGTTATACCTCCAGCTGTTTGTGTAGAAATCGATGCTTGTTGTGGTGCTGTAGCTACTGTAACAACTTGGGGTTGTGCAACTGGTTGCGGAGCTTGAGGCTGTGATGGGGCTGGTGGTGGTATTATAGAGGGTGCTTTTTCCTCAGCCTTTGCCTCTTTCTTTTCCTCAGCCTTCTCCTTTTCCTTCAACTTCTGCACTATTGGGTGGTTTTTCTCTAGTAGGAACTTCTTCAACTCTTCAACAGATGAGGCTTCTTTCTCAGTAGCAATTTTATCTCTGAGTTCAGGTGGTATAGCATCTGATATTCTCTGCTTAAGTTCTAAAGGCATCCATACAATCCTTGTCCAACCCCCATCAGCTTGAAACAGCTTCTTGCTTCTTAAATAGAGAAGCCCTATTCCTTGAAATCCAGGCACTTGCTTGCCTCCACCAACAGTATCTGCAATTTGACTAAATCTAAGCCCAATTGGTGTAGTACCTGCAAACCCCCTGTGCACAAGGCCTACAGCATCGAGCTCTGGGATGTAAAATGTTGCTATTTCAAAACATCCACATATTGTTGGCGGATAATCGAATAATGAATACAGCTTTACTCTCTGAATCGCTCCATTAGAGAGCTTCCTAACAGCTTCATTTGCCCCCTCATACTCACCCCCTATGGGATCCAATAGCCTACCTTTTGGAACAGTCTGTATGGGGCCCTTAGGGTCTATCTTAGCGGCAATTCTTGCATCAAGCCATGATATAGCACCACAAGCAGAAGGCCTTTCAGGAGTAATTATGCAGACATGTGTCGGTGCAAAGGATTGACATAGTTTACATGAGTAAAACTCATCAACATCTTCATCTCTTAGACCAAGGGCTCTACGATCTCTCTCCTCATAGATTTTCAAAGCCTGGGGGTGGAGAAGTTCAACAACCCTGGGATCAGTAATTAACACTATTCTCAATTTCTCAATTATTGGAAACGCTGATTTAAATAGCCTGTAGAGTACTGTACCTATGTACTTAAATGAGGTAAGACCTTTTTGAACAGCTCTCTTACTTATCCTAAGCCATATATCGTACCTCTGATTGAGATGCATATATCCCTGAATATAGTTACTGAACTCATGGATTCTCCTCTCAAGAACGCCTTCGCCCTCGGACTCCAGCCCTCTACCCGCAGCCTCTATTATAACTGCATATGGAATACTAGAACCCTCTTTAAGCTCAGGTATATCAGGGCCTATAAGAATTATCTTACCATCTTCTATTTCCTCAAGTCTTTTAATTCTAAATAACTCAAACTTGAACTTAACCTTAGGACCCCCAAGCTCAACATACATTTCAGGTCCTCTAACTCGCTGCCCTTCATACTGAGGCCCAACATCAACAGGTATGTCGGCAAAAGCACCTTTTTGAGGTGCTGGAAGAACATCAAATACCTGTATCTTGGCGTCTTCAGGAAGTTTTACAGGTTCTAATAACGTAATGCTAATAGACATGGCCTTTCACATCAATTTTAATTATTGCTTCTAGTAGTATCGATATATAGATAGAAGTATATGTTTTAAAATGCTTAGTGTGCACATATACTTTCAAATTTATGCACCTTTTTTTAGCATTTCCTCTAAGCTACATATATTCTTGTACCATAGTGAAAGAGGTAGTGATGCCAGGGTCCATGTAGCATTTGGCTGTGCATAGGGCTCTAAAGTCAATGTCTTCACATTTGGTGCATAATGCTTTAGATAGTTTAGAATAAGCCACTCATATGCATAAGGGTAGCCTATAAATATAGCTAACTCTGCACCCTTTTTAGGAATTTTTTGTGCAAGTTCAAGGGGAAACGCAACTTCATAGTTCTTAACATTTTTTGCATCAAGAACCTTTACGATAGTAGGCGAAGATGTGGGTATCCATGCCCCCAAACTCAGTGCTACTGATATTATCCTATCTATGAGATCTGGCGATGTGAGCTCACTTAACCTCGTTATTTGTGAGCCTATTGCAAACAATTTACTCTTAAATCTCTTGACAATGTCAAGAACATGCTTGATATCTGTAATCACTGATGCCTTTATTGGACCGGGAGGTATATCTCCATAAAGCCAGTATTCCAAAGTCATTAACTACCCCCTTGCCTCCTCCTCTTATATATTTCAATGATATCCTCAATTATTGTGGGATTTGAGGTAACAGGCTTTTCCTTCCACCCAACTTCCTTAAGGTATTTCAAAACCTCATCCCTATACGGTACAGGTACATCTCCCTCAGTTCTTATGTATAGATCTATATCTGGTGGCAGCTTATCTTCTCCATAGAACCTTTTATACAAGGATATATAGTTTGTGAGCTTTATCGCTCTACCCTGTGGGGTATCTGCAGGTCTCATGCATAGCTTAGGTATCATAATCATTGCCTCTTCCTTAGACTCTGCAGCATAGAATAGATGGGCAGGAGCAGGCCCTAGCCACACTTTCTCACCAGTTACAGCATCATAACCATACCACACGCCATCGTTTCCCATATCTCCTAACAACATTCTCCTATACTTCATGCCGTGGGGACCCACAATAACTGGTACACCTAGTCTCCAAAAACCAGAGGCTATAGAAGCGGCTTTCTGGCTCATAGCACCCCATGCAACTCCTACAGCTCCAACCCTATTCAATATGTAATCAGCTATCTCAGCATAATTTGCTCTCAGCGGCAACTTAGCAAATATGTTTGCAATCTTTATTGCAGCTCCAGCTATATGAGAATTTGCTACACAGGAACCTACATTAACAAGACCACCTGCTTCAAAAGCTCCAGAGAACTCTTCATAAGGTGTCTGCCCCTCTTCATTCTTATACATCGCTATAGCCATGGCTGAGCATCCCGATGCTGTAACTATGTATCTTCTTGAAGCAAATTCCCTCACCATTTCAGCTACATCTTGAGCCCCATCGGGCCAATTAGCACAGCCAACAAATGCTATAACACCGGGTATTGTGCCCAGCACAATGTCCCTGCCAACAGCTCTAATTTCTGTATCCTGTATTGGTCCTCTCCCAGCTCTACATCTATATCTCTCATTCACCATAGCATCTCTAGATGCTGCTAAAATTAGTGTCAATATAGGTATGTTTACGGGGCACACATACTCACATCTCCTACAAGCAAAGCACCTGCTGTAGAGAGACCTCAAAAGCGAGACATCTCCTTTTGCTGCTTTTTGCAAGGCTGCTGATATTGGTAGGTTCTGTGGGCAACTTCTTTCACAATTCCTGCACCCTGTGCACTTCTTTGCATATTCAATAACTGTTTTCTCATCAAATAAACTCCACTTATACTTTGCTCTTAGTGGTGATAATCTCAAAGCTGTTTTGACAGCTACTTCAGCAAGTCTTTCCTCATCTAATATAATAGCTCCTGGTATCTTGCCTGAAACCAGCTCCTCTACAACGTTATCTGGGGAGGCATAGGTTCTATCTGGGAGACCTCTCAAAGCCTTGTCCGAAGCAGCTAAAACCACAGCACCTATCTTCCTAGCCTCCTCAACGATGTTTGTATATATGCACTGCTCATCAATAACAATTACATCGGGCACTCCAGTACCTACAAACCTTAGTTGCCATGATATTGGTCCAACAATTTTAGCCCTCTTCTTTTCATAACGTGCAAGATCTTGTGCCGTGCAACAAAGTCCTACAACCTCTACTTTATCCCTCTGCTGAGTTTCCTCAAGGTAATCTATTATAGCAGCTGATGGCAAAACATTGTGGCCTATAACAAGAATCACAGGTTTTGAAGAATCCACAGTGCCGATGCCCAAATCTACTAAAGGAGCCTCAGGGTCAGCCTTGGGAAAGCCTAAGGTTACCACCTGAACAACATCAGCTACCTCCATTGCTACATGATCTAGCATACCAAGGTGTAAAACCTTTGATTCATAGTCTATCCAATCACCTTCTTGACCTGTGTGAACACTTGCAATGGTTTGAACTATTTGCCTTTCAACATACTCTAAAACAATTTTCAGATCTCTTAAAGTTCTTGGCTTAACTCCTGTTACTAGCCTCGTTATAGGCATTTCCACATAAACCTCGCCTCCGAGGTCTATAGGCCAGTCTTCACCAAACCTCTCAATTAGTTTATCCAGCAATTCTCTAGCATGGCTTTCATGAGTTGAAGCCCCTATTGCTGTGAGTAGAGTAACTAACCTTGATTGTTGCTCTGAAAGATTTAGTCCACAGGAACCCCTCTTACCTCTGGACAAGTCACATCTACCATATGTGCAGAGACAGCAAAGGTCACAATATGGTAGATAAAGTGGTTTGTATCTGCTTAGCAATGCATGATCCCACTTCCTGAGGGTGATTATAGAGGGAAATGGTGTTGGTCCTGGAGGCTCCTCCCACTCCTCAACAACATAGCCAATACTTATATCAAGCCCTTTAACTTCAGCAATGCTGCTCTTTAGCTCCTCAAGTCTTACCCTCACATCCTTAAAAGGTACAGACAATATGTGCACCTAAAGCTTATTTGTAAGAAGTAGAAAATTTATAAGTATTATCTTCAGCTTTTTTAAAGTTGAGAATAAATTTCTTTATCATATTCAGCTCTGCAACTATAGGTGAGTTTGGATTGTGATCTAAAACAGCTATCCCAAGTCTATCTGATTTAACTACATTCTCATCGTAGGGTAAATGCCCTAAAATCTCTATTCCACTCAGTGACCTCTCTATGAAAACCCTATCCTCATCTGACATCACCTTATTTCCTATTACAGCAAAATTCTTAACACCAATATCCTTAGACAATCTAAAGATCTCCTGTGTAACATCTATAGACTTGGTAGTTGGTTCTGTTATGCAAAGCATTAGATCTACTCCTCTAGCAGCACCCCTACTCATTGGTTCCAGCCCTGCAACCATGTCTACTATGACAACATCTCTTCTACCTAAAATCAAGTGTGAAAGAAGAGCTCTTAGAAACGCATATTCTGGGCACAAACATCTAGTACCACCCTTTTTCACATAGCCTAGCTTGAGAAGTGTCACATTATCAGGTCCCTTGATCCCATACTTCTCCACAACATCCTCTACTCTAGGATTTAATCTATAGGCTCCGTCAGGTAATAATGTTCTCTCCTTTATGAATTCTTCGTCAAATAGGACAGGTTTTGAATAAACTGAGTTAGAATCTATACCCAGGGCTTTTGCAAGATTCAAGCTGGGGTCGGCATCAACAGCTATAACACTATAGCCATCTCTCCCAATTAACCTAGCCAAGCATGCTACCACAGTTGTTTTTCCAACACCCCCCTTCCCAACGACAACAATCTTCATTACACTCTAGCCCCTCTTCTTCAGCACAACTCTATGCCCTATGAAATCTATGTAAGCTATTTCAGCATCGTTAACTTCATACTTATTGCCATAGATATCCACAAAGATGAAGCCATTCTGTTTTGGTGTCATGGAGGCAACCTCCTTAGCAACAAGTCTCTCGCCATTCACATCAATTAAATACACACTTGATTCACACATAGTCTCAGCCCCTCAGATCAGGTACATAACCAGTTTAACTAGATTAATATGCTTATTATATTCACATATAACGATGTTGTCAACTACCCTAACACTTCTCTAAGGTGTTTTTGTTTTCAGGATACTGAAAGGTAAAAGACCTTAGAATGCCTTAGACCATTAATCCCAAGTAAATAGTGTAGAAGAGTGGCAATGGAGTTGTGTCTATAATTAAAATATTGGCTCATATAATTTTGTGGGTTGAGTTTCTTAGCAAGATTCTGCTATGCTATTTCTACTATTTTGCACCACCTCCAACCTATTTTTTCAAGAAGCTGTGCTACAAGTTCTGCAGCTTTTTTCACAAGGTCTTTGCCTACTCCTGGAACCCCCGCAGCTATTATTAGTAACTTTGAGGTGTTTTTCCTCACCATGGTTTCAATGCTATCTCTGTGTGGGTAGATGTGCATAACTATCCCTTTTGAGTCTATAAGTATTGGTATACCTTTTTCTAGTATCAGTTCATTTCCTCCTATAGGTCTAAAAACCTCGCCACCTTTACTAATTACTATTCTGAGTGGGGGCTTTATGCTATTCATATCATACATGCCTATTGGGATCATGGTGTAAGCAGAGGCTATGTTTCCCGCATCAATAACAGGGTCTATTCTCGGAAAGGAGTTCTTAAGAGCTCTTCTCACAAGGGCTTCGCTTGATGGTCTTGTCTTTGTGGGGTCTATGCCTATTTTCCAAAAGAAGTCTCTGTAAGCCCTGACTATAGGATCCTCCTTAAGCTTCTCCAATGTGTACTTGTTCTTAAGATAATTTATAAGATTCTTAATCTCTTCTTCTAATGGGTATTGCGTAAAACTCTTCCTCTCCTCAAGCCATGCATAGGTGTAAGCTACGAATATCCCCAGACTCTTAGCATCCTCATCTATAGTGAGAATTTCTAGCCTGTTACAAGCCTCTGAATGCATCGGAATACACCAGAGACAACATTTATAGTAAGGTTATGTAAATACTTTTTAAACCTCAATTTAAATAAGGATTAAAACATACTAATTTGACCCCCTCCCCTGAAGAGGCAAGAGCTCCTGCTAGAACAAGGAGGTTTGAAACCGCATCTCCTCACACTTCGGGGATTTAGCTCCAGGCTGGATCCCCCAGCTCATTACCCCTACCGTCTAGGGCTCAGGGTTGTAAGTATGTTGTATGCTTTTCTATGTTAAAGACTTTATTCATTGTAAGCTGGGTAGCGCTTTGAAGGACATGAAGCAAAACATGGACATGGCTAAACATAACATCCAAAGCCAAAGGCCTACCGTGTACCATGTTATAAAGTTTTTAAGTGTAAACTTTGTATTAGATAATAATGCTGTGTAGGGTGAGCAAGAGATTTCTAGAAAGGCGATTGATAGGTATAGGGATGCCATACTTGGAGGTCCCATAATTTCAACATTTTTAATGATAGGATTCCCAATGCTTGTAGTTAGGCTTGTTCAGGATGTCTATGGTATTGTGGACTCTTTTTGGCTCAGCAGATATCATCAGTTCGCTATTGCAGTTCCGCGACAGGTGTGGCCTTCTTACTCTATTTTTACAGCATTTGTAATGTCCTTCGTCTCTGCCAATATAGCACTATTATCGCAGTACGCTGGTGCAACACTCTATGAGGAGTTCTCGAATACTGCATCAAAACTTGTCTTCGTCTCAACCTCAAGTGGTTTTCTCTTTGGCACTCTATTCTATATACTAGCTCCACCTATATTTACCTATATTGTAGCAACACCTATTGAAATATATGATGAGGTTCTTGCATATGCACGTGTGATGAGTGTGGATATAGTGTTCTTATCAGCAAACATGGCCCTGGCAACCATCATCCAGGCACTGGGAGATACTAGGGCTCCTGCACTGTCTCAAGTTGCTGGAGGAATAGCAAACGCTTTTTTAGATCCTATATTTATAATGGGTCTCGGCACAATGCCAGCAATGGGAGCAGCTGGTGCAGCTCTTGCAACTGTGCTAAGCAAGGTTATCAGCTTAGTAATGATGCTACAGGTAATTAGGAAGAGGTATGCGTGGCTAAAACTTAGGATAGATTGGAGTATGGATCGTAATTACCTATATTCTTCACTCCCGATAGCTCTTCCACTACTAGTGATGAATATTTCGAACTCCCTTGCCTTTAACATGCAAAACAGGTTAGTCAACATTTTCGGAAGTATTGCAGCATCAGCACTCTCCATAGGTTTCATAGTATTTGACCTGGCAAACACAAGTTTGTGGGGGTTGACAGAAGGTATTACAATAATGGTTGGGCAGAACCTTGGTGCAGGAAATAGTGAGAGAGCTAAAAGAGTTGCTAAAAGGACTTCAGCATTCATATTCCTTGCAGTATTTGTAACAGCAGCTATAGTCTACATGCTAAAAGATTTAATAATATTGGCATTTATTACGGGACAAGGAGTATCACAGGAAGATGTAAATCAAATACTTTTTGAGGTAAATAGATTCCTATCAATAACAATATGGACCCTACCATTCTTTGCCTTAACATTCTCATCAATATCCGTCGGTAGAGGATCTGGACACACAACAATGCCCACAGCTATAAACATATTAAGATTATGGGGATTGCGTGTAGGTCTAGGGTACATAATGGCGTTAGCACTTGGTCTAGGCACTCTGGGGATATACATGGCCTTTGCAGCAAGCAATGTTATTGGAGGTATTATATCAATCCTCTGGGTTTCCTGGGGCAGATGGGCAAAACCTGTGATAAGTGAGGCTCAAAAAGGTTTTGCAGAGGTAAGGGAGGTGAAGACACCGGTACCTGTGGTTATGTGTGGAGATGGGAGAGAACATGGAGAATGTTCGTCAAAGACCAAGTAGCATAAATTATCGTGTAAGGAATGAATAGGTTTAGAGTCTTGAAGAGATCTACACATAATGTATTTTCATTAGCGCTTTGCCTCTGGGTATCAAAGCTACTTCATATAGAACCTGTGATAATATCAGTGTTTTTATCACTCATGTTAACTGTTTTCATAAACTGGTTTATTGACTCTGTTGCAGGGCACAAGGGCTTTAGAAGAACTCCTTATACACATTCAATTCTAGGCGCTTTGATAATTTCATTACTGTTCTCCCTAGGCATATATGCAATCACATTACTACTAGGCATATTAATGAGCATGGCACTGCTTACTAAGCTCATTGCCTTAGCATTAACATCGGCATTTTCACACCTGCTTCTCGATATTTTTACAGCGAATGGAATAGCCTTGCTATGGCCCTTTAAAAAGAGGAGATTCTTAATCATAGGCATGCGTTATGATGATCCTATGCTTAATGCTATCATAATAAGTTTGAGCATACTAATCATATTTATATACATGCTCTCACTTTACGGAATTATTTTATAAAGATCTTTTCTCAAGCATTTTGAGAATTAGCGATACTGTAGAGACTTTGAAAATCATCAAGGTTTAACCCTTTATAAGTATACTAAGTATATCAGTGTCTGAAGCACTATCCTTGCTATTAGATGGTGATGTGTATTGAAAGCCGGGCTTGTGAATGAAAATGCAGAAATTTTTGTAGAAGGTGCTCCAAGAAGATATCAAGGTCTTCCAATTAAGGAAAACCCTGTGGATATTGTTGACATACCTATCCCCACAGTTAAAAGAAGTCAAGTTCTTATAGAGGTTGAGGCTTGCGGTGTTTGTTATACAGATATAGATATAATTGAAGGTAGGGTGAAATGCAAGCTACCTGTGATACCTGGTCACCAAATTGTTGGGAAGGTTATTGAATCTGATAAAGGTATTGAACATATTATGGGTAAGAGAGTTGGTGTTGCATGGATTGGTCAAACATGTGGCTCTTGCGAATACTGTAAAAGAGGTTTGGAAAATTTGTGTACGAGTTTTAAGGCTACTGGATGCGATTTTGATGGTGGATATGCAGAGTATACAACAGCATTCATAGATTATGTATATGAGTTGCCAAAGAGTGTCGAGCCAGAAAAGTTAGCACCCCTACTCTGTGCTGGTTCTGTAGGTTATAGAGCGTATAGATTGGCAGAGATATTTGATGGAGCAAGGGTAGGGTTATTTGGATTCGGTTCTTCAGCACACATAATTATACAAGTCATAAGAAGGCTCCACCCATCTACAGAGATATATGTATTTAGCAGGGGTGCTGAGCATAGGGAGCTAGCTAAGAGACTTGGAGCTGATTGGGTAGGGCAACCATCAGAGAATCCGCAGAAAAGACTTCACATAGCAATAGACTTCACACCAGTTGGAGAAACAGTTACAAGGGCTTTAGAGCTTCTTGATAGGGGTGGGAGACTCATAATAAATACAATAAGAAAGCAGACACCAATACTACTTGACTACGCTAAGCATTTATGGGAGGAAAGAGAGGTGAAGAGCGTTGCAAATGTTACTAGAGAAGATGTGAAAGAGTTTATCAAATACTATGCAAGGTATGGCATAGAAACACATATACACATTTATAAGTTGGAAGAAGTAAATAAAGCGCTTAGGGATCTAAAAGCCGCTAGAACTAGAGGTACACCAGTACTGAAAATAAAGTAATACAGGCATCATCCATACAGACTCAAGACACTTTCAAGTAATTAACATTTTGTAATCTGCATGAATATACTTCTTCCCAAGCATTACCAGAACCCTTCTTTTTAGTACATGTAAGAAGGTATGGATCTTTTATGGATACGCTATAACGACATCCAAATGAGAAAACCAAGCTCCAGATCCATAAATAACAATTCAATAGCTCTGACATGGTTTTCATAACCTCGCTTTTTATATCTGTTCAAAAACTTTTATACCCCTAGGATTACAGAATTACGTATGTGGTGAAATCATGCACCAATGGAGTTAAAACTATGTTTATATGTAAGTGAAGATATAGAGTTAAGCAATGTTAGTGAAGGACATTCTATGAAATGTCCATGTAAATCAAGTGAAAATATCCATCAAATGAAGTTCTCTTGGTGATGAAAATGCCAGACAGCTGGATGTATAATCCTAGTTTGGAGGCTGTTTCTAGGGATGTTATTGAGAGGATTCAGCTTGAGAGATTGAGGGAGGTTGTGCACAGGGTTTATAACAACAACTATCACTATAGATTGAAGATGAAGGAGAGGGGGGTGAAGCCAGAGGACATAAAAACATTAAAAGATATAGAAAAACTCCCATACACAACAAAAGAAGACCTAAGAGTAACTCAACCCTTTGGCTACCTTGTAACCCCCTTTGAAAACATTGTAGAAGTTCATGGAACGTCTGGTACTACAGGAGAGCCTATATTTGTCTACTATACTAGTATTGATATAGAGAACTGGGGGGAGATAATGGCAAGGAGCCTTGCAGCAGCAGGGCTAACAAAAAGAGATGTTCTCCAGATAACGCCTAGCTTCAGCCTCTTTACAGGAGGCTTTGGCTTTTACTATGGAGCCAGGAAAATAGGAGCAACGGTAGTTCCCATAGGACCAGGATATTCAAAGAGGCAAATATATGTAATGCAGAAATTGGGTACAACAATGCTGGCAGGAATAGCTAACTATGCTATTAGGCTTGCTGAAGTTGCTTTTGAAATGGGTGTAGATCCATCAAAAGACACAAAAGTCAGGAAGGGCGTATTTGGAGCCGAGATGTGGAGCGACTCACTAAGAAAAAAAATAGAGAGTATATGGAATATGGAAACCTATGATATATATGGAATGGCAGAGCTCTACGGTCCTGGCACCGCCATTGACTGTCAATATCACAGCGGTCTTCATGTTTGGGAGGATCATTTTGTTGTTGAGGTTGTTGATCCTAGGACTGGGGATGTGCTTGAGCCTGAGGAGAAGGGGGAGCTTGTGTTTACAACACTAACAAAAGATGCAATGCCACTCATAAGGTATAGAACAAGAGACATATCGAGAATACTAGACCAAAAACAATGTGACTGCGGAAGAACACACAAAAAGATAGATAGAATACAGGGCAGAACAGACGACATGTTCATAATAAACGGAGTAAACATATGGCCAACAGCAGTTGAGTCCATAATTATGGGTGATCCACTTGTTGGAAACGAGTATCAGATTATAGTGGAGAAAAAACCTTCTGAAGACATACTATTTATTAGGGTTGAGTCAGTCACGAAGCTAAGCGAAGACGCTAAAATGGCCTTGGCTAAGAAGCTTGCATATGAATTGCGAGAAAGGTTAATAGTTTCACCAATTGTTGAGGTTGTTGATCCAGGGACTCTGCCCAGGTTTGATGGAAAAGCTAAGCGCATTATAATAAAGGATGTTACAGGTTTAAAGTGATTTTGTGGTTAGTCTGAATAACATGTAAATTTTGACTCTTTGTTTTCCACTAACAAAAGTTTAATGCATCACAAACACACTACACAACTCTGAATAACACACTACTGCAGCAACTCAAAAATTATCCATGGGGTGTGGGTGAGGTTAGCGAACATACATAGAGATGCAACTCTGTTAACTGTGCTTGGTAGTGTTTGTGAATATCTATAGTTCCATTAACGAGGAAATGCTATAGGTAAAAGTAATTCTTATTTATCTAAGCAAATTTTGTTATTTGTAGAGGTGTTGTCAGATTTTTTGTTCTTAACCTCTTCGTATCCCATCAGAAAAGCTTCTTTATTGATATATCCAAGCATATTCTCAATAACCTCTGCAACAACCTCTATTGGCAAGAGGCTTTCTATAAAGGCTACTAGCCCTCCAAGCATGGCCATATTCATTGTCCTAACATCCCCTACTTTTCTTGCAATAGCGTCTGCAGGTACTTGAATCACATTGATTGGCAACTTTTTCAAGGCTGTGATAATGTCTTCAGGCAGGGGTACATTCTTCGCTAAGGGGGGTGGAAGAATAATATCGCTTATAAGTATCCAGCCACACTTTTTCAAATATCTTACACCTCTCAATGCCTCTAAAACCTCTGTAGCAACTACATAATCTGCTTGTCCTGGCGAAACAAGAGGTGCTCTAACTCCATAGCCTATTCTAACAAATACCTCTACAGCACCACCCCTTTGAGACATACCATGGGTTTCAGCTATCCTAATATCAATTCCTCTTCTAATGCATGCCTCTCCCAAAACTCTTCCAAATGTTATAAGACCCTGACCCCCAACACCAACTATAACAATATTTACCTTATCTTTGAAAATGCCTTGACTGGACATATCTCGTTGCATACTCCACACCCAACACAAAGATTTTCTACAACCTTTGGAAAACCTTTTTCAACTTTTATAGCTGGGCATGCAAGCTCATTGACGCATAGCATGCACTTTATACACTTCAGTGTGTCCACCTGATAAACACCACTAAGCCTGCCACTTCTAGCAGCATTTAATGAGCATTCTCTTCTAGCAACTAAAACAGCTACACCGCCAGCCATAACAACCTTGAATCCTTTCTCAACGGCTTCGAGAGCTGTTCTCACATTGTATGGATCAAATACATCCACATAATCAGCACCCATGACCCTTGCAATACACTCTATACACACTCTCTTGCCTGGTGAGCCATCTGCTTTTACACCTGTTCCTGGATGTGGCTGAAAGCCTGTCATGGCTGTAGTTTCGTTGTCTAACACTATTATCAGCATAGGAGCTCTGTTATAGATAGCGTTTACGAGTGGTGGGAGCCCTGCATGGAAAAATGTTGAATCACCTATAATTGCAACAACAGGTCTCTCCTTAACTGTGTGTGCAAAGCCGTTTGCAAGTCCTATGCTACCCCCCATCTCTATTATCACATCCTGTGCATTAAATGGAGGTTGTATCCCTAGGCTATAGCACCCAATATCTCCACTATATATGGGGTCTACTTTAAGTCTCTTACTAGCCATCTTCAGTACATAGAAAGTTGCTCTATGAGGACAGCCAGGGCACAGTATTGGGGGTCTTGGCGGAGGCTCTATAGGGGGTTTGATAAGTTCTGGTATAGACCATGGAACCTTGAACACCTTTGCCATAGACTCTAACACCCTATCTAATGTTAATTCACCTCTTCTGCCAAGTAAGTTCTCTCCATATACCTCAACTCTCAAATCCATATCTTTTAGTAACGCCTTTAGCTGGAGCTCTACGACAGGGTCGCACTCTTCTATGATAAGCACTTTCTCAACACCCTCCACAGCTTTTTCAACAAGCCTCTTGGGTAAGGGAACAGGTGAAGCAATTTTGAGTACTTTAGCCTCTACACCAAGGGTCTCTACAGCTTCAGAGGTGTATGCATAGCCTATGCCAGATGCTACAATAAGCACCTTGCCATCACCTTCAATCCTATTGTAAGGCAATTCACTTAGGTTACTCTCAATAACTCTCCACTTCTCCAAGAGTCTCAGCTTCATCTTCCTAGCATTCTCAGGTATAACTGCCCATCTGCCAGGATTTCTCGGAAATGAACCTATGGCTCTAGAGCCCCTCATTATACCTAGCTTTACAGGGGCTCTAACATGGCTAACCCTTGTAACACTTCTCAGTATGAATGGGTGATGGAGTTTTTCAGAAAGTTCTAGCCCTATGTATGTAAGATCCTTAGCCTCTTGCGGATCGCAAGGCTCTAGTACAGGTATATATGCATGAAGCCCATACCACCTATTATCCTGCTCATTCTGACTACTATGCATATATGGATCATCAGCCGTGATTATTATGAACCCAGCTTCAACACCAGTATAAGCACTGGTCATGAGGGGATCTGCAGCCACATTTAGCCCCACATGCTTCATAGCTGTTAGGCTAGGCACTCCACTCATAGCTGCTGCATATGCACTTTCAAAAGCAACCTTCTCATTAACACTCCACTCAACATATATTCCCAATTCATTTGCTACAGAGCTAAGGGTTTCAACAACCTCGCTAGAGGGTGTCCCAGGATATGCTGCAGCAAAACCTATTCCATATTCCATAGCTCCTCTAGCAATAGCTTCATTACCCAAGAGTAAAACAGTTGTGTTGGGCTCGCCTAGAATATTGTGTTTTCCTCTGGCTCTAGGCAAATTCTTAGAGCACCCTCTTATCAATTACATACCTTGGCTTCCCATCAAACCTGGGTAGAGTCCCTGGATCAACAACCTCAACAATTGGTGAAACCATTATCACCTCTCTCAAGTCATATGCTAGCTTTTTGGCTAGCAACTTTTTATCTTCTTCTGATAACTTAGTTTTGGACTCTACCTGAATAATTAGTTTATCCATAGCGTTCTCTCTGTCAATAACGATCTGGAAGTGGGGTGCGATAAGAGGTTCTCCTAGCAGTACCTCCTGTATTGCTGTTGGCCATATGTTTACTCCGTTTATTATGAACATGTCGTCTGTTCTGCCCTGTATTCTATCTATCTTTTTGTGTGTTCTTCCGCAGTCACATTGTTTTTGGTCTAGTATTCTCGATATGTCTCTTGTTCTATACCTTATGAGTGGCATTGCATCTTTTGTTAGTGTTGTAAACACAAGCTCCCCCTTCTCCTCAGGCTCAAGCACATCCCCAGTCCTAGGATCAACAACCTCAACAACAAAATGATCCTCCCAAACATGAAGACCATGCTTATAAACACACTCTGCGGCTACTCCAGGGCCCCAGAGCTCGCTTAGTCCATACATGTCATAGGCTTGCATATCCCAGAGCTCCTCAATCCTCTTCCTCAAGCTTTCACTCCAAGGTGCAGCTCCAAACATGCCCTTCCTGACTTTTGTGTCTTTTGATGGATCTACACCCATTTCAAAAGCAACTTCAGCAAGCCTAATAGCATAGTTAGGAACGCTTGTGATTGCCGTGACCCCAAAATCCTTTATCATCATTACCTGCCTCTGTGTAAATCCAACACCAGCAGGTATAGCAGTTATGCCAACTTTGAGTGCTCCATAATGAAATCCAAAACCACCTGTAAACATATGGTAGTTGTATGCTATCAACAGAATATCTCCTTTCACAATATTTGCTGCCACCAGGCTTCTAGCCATAACCTCACTCCAGTTCTCTAAATCCTTCATTGTGTAAAGGGTTACTGTAGGCTTTCCAGTTGTGCCACTGCTAGCCCTTATTTCTGCAATATGATTCAAAGGAACAGCTGAAGCTCCAAATGGATAAAGCTCTCTTAGGTCTTCTTTTGTTGTGTATGGGAGTTTTTCTATATCTTTTAATGTTTTTATGTCCTCTGGCTTCACCCCCCTCTCCTTCATCTTCAATCTATAGTGATAGTTGTTGTTATAAACCCTGTGCACAACCTCCCTCAATCTCTCAAGCTGAATCCTCTCAATAACATCCCTAGAAACAGCCTCCAAACTAGGGTTCCAAATAGCTACATTCATCGAATGGCTCACCTCAGAAATCATAACTATGTTCTAGACCAAGCCTTTTCCAAACCATTTCCTCAAACTGCTCTACATTACTTATGTGGATGTTTTTCTCGATTTGCACACATCTCCTCACATCTATAGGATATACAATACGCCTCACCAAAACAATTAACAACACCAAAAGATGTAGCTTAAGATATGCCAGGGTTTAAAAAGCTTTTATAGAAATAAGCATGATTAAGCAGATATACAACTGCATAAATTACCATTTTCCGGCAAGCAACTTACACTCTTTCGCTAACCAGATACCGTTTCTCGGTAGATAGCGGTTCATTGCCCTTCATCTTCATCGATTCCAGGCTCTCCACCATCTACTTCTCAACGGTCCCCCCAAGCCCCCTCACCGCAGTGGCTTCCACCTAGTCGCCTAGGGTTCACAGCCTCTGCGGGTCTTGGAAACTTGGGGTCACTAACCAAGCTTATAAACAACAGCAACTTATAAACTTAACTCTAAGTCTTAAACATCAATGAAAATAAGTGTTACAAATAATTATGAAGACCGAAACAGCCCAAAAACAATTCAATTCATTGGCAAAGGCTTTGTCAAGGATTTGAAGTGATTTTTATGAATATTTCTTCTAAATACTTCTCAGTGTTATGATGTGTGCCGATGTTGTGCAAAGGTTTTAAAGTTTTGGAAATTATCAAGCTTTTGGTTATCGTCTATAAGTTTTGAAAAATGGTGCTTACACTAATTTTATGTGTTCTTTTTTGAGATCTCTTTTTATGGTTTTTAACTTTCTTAGCTAAGATTAGGTGCTGAGAGACATGGTTTTGGGATTAGATCTGGTTCCAGGCGTGTTGCCTGTTACTAGGGATGCTAGGCTGTGGAAGGCTATTGACAATGGTGTTCAATGTCTTGTATGTGAGAGGAGATGTGTTATTTTAGAGGGTAGGGTTGGTCTATGTGGTTCTTATAAGAATGTTGGTGGGGTGTTAAAGCATGTTGGGTATGGTAGGATTAGTGCTGTAGAAAGCAGACCTATAGAGATTAAACCTCTTTTTCACTATTGGCCTAATAGTACTGCTCTTACCTTCTCTACTTGGGGATGCAATTTTTATTGCCCTTGGTGTCAGAATCATCACTTAAGTTTTAGACCTCCAAGAGAAGATGATGAGCATATCCCTCCAGAGAACCTCTTCAGAATAGCTATTAGAACAGGTGATGAAGGTTTTAGTGCAAGTTTCAATGAACCTACAGTAAACTTTGACTATTTACTGGATCTAGCAGAGGTGATTAGGGGTAGTGGTCTCTACCTAATGATTGTCACCAATGGGTATCAGACTCTAGAAGCAGTAAAAGCTCTTGTTGAAGTGGGTTATGATGGATGGAGCATTGATATCAAAGGGTGCCCAAAGATAAAGAAAGCCTTGCCAAACATAGATCATAGAATTGTGTATAGAAATGCCAAGGCTGTTCTGGACATGGGTGGACATGTGGAGATGGTTTACCTTGTAGTCACCAACACAAACGATTTTGATGAATGTGTAGAGTGGATTATAGATAATCATCTCAATATACTGGGGGAGAAAGTACCTCTACATGTGAACAGATATTACCCTGCACATAAGTGGAGAGAACCAGTAACACCAATGGAGAAGCTCTTTGCAATTGCGCAGAGAGCTAAGAAAGAGGGGCTTGAATACATCTACATAGGGAACATCAATAACCCAGAACTAGAGTCTACAAAATGCCCAAAATGCGGCAAGATGCTGATATATAGGAGGTGGTACAGGGTATGGGAATTCAATCTAGATAGGAATGGAGAGAAGTATAGGTGCCCTAAATGTGGTTATGAAGTACCTGTAAGAGGGAGGTATATACCATGGAAGCGACACATATTTTAAAATAGCTAACTCCTCATCATTACTATAGTGTCATTACAGTGTTTGAGGATTTCAAGGTCTTCACCATCACATTATTCAAATCTCTATACTGTTTTCTAAAACAAATTAACTAAAAATGTTAAATAGTACAGTCATTATTATGTATTTCTCTACTTCAAGATAGTTGTTTTGGGCGATGGTATGTATAGCTATGTTTTATATTCTATTCTTTACTATCTATTATATCTAGTATCTTTCTATATGGAAGCACTGGTTTTCCATAAACCAGGGTGTAGTATAATATTGGTATGCGCAACTTCTTGAAAAAGGGCTCTAGCTTTTTATCGACAATCACTATGAGATTATTCAATAGTTTTGAGATTTCATACAGCTTGTAAGCTTTTTTCTCAGCATACTCTTTCCTCCAGTATCCAGCAACCTCCACATAGAACACTTTCCCATTTCTATATATCTTGAAGTCTGGTAGGTATACTAGCTGCCCTAGGGCTATGGGTTCCTCTTCTCTCCTAATATCCACCCCCATAGACTTTAGCACTCTAAATATGTACTCCTCAATAGAGCTATCAAAAACCTGCTTCACCTCCACATGCTTTCCAATGCCTATAAGTGGTTTTAATCTGTGTGAGAGAAGTTCTACCTCTATAACTCTTTTACCAACATGCATTAAAGCCTTAACACGCCAATACCTAGCTGTGTAAAGGAGGTCAAGAAGTTTTAGTATGAGAAGAGAGAGCCTTGAGCCATATGCTGTAGGTCTTCTAAATAGGCTTCTAGGACCCTCAACACTAATCCTCAAAACACCTCCAGAATACCTCATATCGTATACAAGTCCATAGAGTTTAGAAAACATGCCAACAGCTCTTACAATGCTGCTTAAAACCTTCTCACTTCTTCCAACTTCTAAAACAAGCTTAGAGGAATTCACACACACTGTATCTATTGTCTCAAAGTTAAACACCTTAACAACTCCCTCTACAGAAGGCTCAGCCACTCTATTCAAAACAAGTTCATTTACGTCATCACTCCACAAAACCTCATCTATATCAACACCAAGCTTTAACTCTTTCTCTATCTCCTCTAAAGCCTCCTTCCTCTTCTCCTGAGGCACATAGCCCCCAAACCTTGTGTTTACAAACTGAAATATCTTTAGTCTAAGCAGCTTTAAATCAGCGGGAGGCTTTCTTGGTTGAGAAGCTCTGTAGAAATGAGCCATAACCTTTCTAAAAGCTTTATAGAGTCTGTCATCACCTACTATTATCCTCAGCTCCTCCCAATCAATATCACCCTGCCTCTTCCCCTCACAAGCCCTATAAAACCTTATAACTTCTTCAACAAGCTCCCTATGCTCTACAGTATTTAGATAAAGAGGCTTTGCCCCTCCTCCACCGGAGAACTCAAGCCTAAGATTTCTCCTGCCATAAGTCAAGAGAGCTCAGCCCTCCTCAAAAAGCTCAAACCTCCTCCTTCTCCTAGCTAGAGAAGGCTCTTCAGTTCTCTTCGTAATAATCTCTATCAGCACAGCTTCTCTATCCTTAGGCCTAAGAATCCTGCCTAGTCTCTGCACATACTCCCTATGAGAACCAGTACCACTTATCACTATAGCCACAGATGCGTCAGGTACATCAACACCCTCGTCCAGCGCCATGGCTGTAGCAAGCACCCTTACCTTACCCTCCCTAAACAACTTTAAGCACTCTTTTCTCTCATCTTCAGGAGTGTCATGAAGTATTCTTGGTATTAGAAACCTTCTTGAAATCTCTCTAACAATATCTGTATAGCGAGAGAATATCAACACCTTTTCACTTCCATATTTATTAAGAAGCTCTTCAACAACTCTTATCTTAGCCTCACTACTCAAAGCTATCTTCCTAGCCCTATGCTTAGCCCTCAAAGCCTCTCTTGCTTCCTGACTTTTTGAAGCTAGCTCCAAAACTCTTCTAAACCTCTCCTTAGGGTTCTTAATATTTGGAAAAGCTTTTTTGCAAAAGTCTAGGTATATTTTCATAAGCCTCCTATACTCCCTATACTCCTCCTCAGACAAAGCCACGTAAATTCTCTCCTCCCTATGCCTAGCTAAATACCCTCTAGACTGAAGAACACTACTCCCAAGAGAGAAGACTATGGGGCCCAAGACCTTCTCATAGTACTTATGCAATCCATCACTTCTATAAGGAGTTGCTGTAAGCCCTAGCCTGTAGGGGGCTGTAATGTTTTCCAAAGCCTTTCTATAGCTTGGGCTTACTGCATGGTGACATTCATCAGCTATCACCAAGCCAAAGAAAGTTGGGGTGTTCTCAAGATTTGTACTTGCAGAGTCGTAAGTCATTATGGTTACTTCATTTACCTCCCTCTTACCACCACCAAAAAGCCCCACCTTACTAGGGGGAATGGATAGCAGCTTTACAATGTTTTCAAACCACTGGTGCATCAAGTCTATTGTTGGAACAAGAACCAGAGTCTTTACAGCAAGCTCTTCTATAGCCTTTAAAGCAACTACAGTTTTTCCGGCTGCTACAGGTAGCACCACAACACCTCTTTTACCACCCCTAGCCCAGGAGCTGTAAGCCTCTCGCTGATAATCTCTTAGGGAGACCCCTAGCTTAGCATCAAAAGAAGCTTTGTAGTTCAGCTCAAAACCAAGCCTATACCGAAACCCCCCAGCCTCTACAAACTCCAGCACCTTGTGAAAATCTATTGGTCTAATCCTAAGAGTACCACTACCCCTATCAAACACAGCCAAATTCCTTTCCCTAAGCCCATGCAAAAGAGACTTAGAATCAGTGTAAACAACTATATCGGGAGTCTCTAAAACAAAATACACATCAACATCGCTATTCTCAAGAGAAGCTATGGCATTTTTCACATCATCAGGAACATAAACCCCCACACCATCTAGAATAGATAAGGCTTTCTGAAGACCGACTCTAGCAGCTTTAACAGGATTAAGCCTGTAAAGCCATAGAGAAGAACTCTCATCAAACCCAATGGGATCTGCAACAAGATTAACATCTCTATATAGAGACGAAGGGAGTGGTAGCTTCACACGAAACACCAAAACCATGATAACACCAATCAACAATACCTCAAACACAAGCTTATAACTCTTAGCGTTCACCACTAGCTAAGCTCTGTGATTAGCCACAAATATATTGTTTACCTGGCAAATGACTTACCACGTTACCCCC
Organism: Ignisphaera sp.; assembly: GCA_028275825.1. Lineage (GTDB taxonomy): Archaea > Thermoproteota > Thermoprotei_A > Sulfolobales > Ignisphaeraceae > Ignisphaera. Next base: position 25,877 of record JAPWTX010000013.1, read on the forward strand.
ACCCCTCACCACAGAAGCTTGCCACTAGCCACTTAGCGCGTTCCCCTGCTAATGGTACTCAGTGGTATCTATGAATATCCTATAGTTTCGTTAGCGGGATTGTGCCTCTGTGTGTCATCCAATAATGGGTTTGTGATGCGTTAATTTTTGTTAGCGAAAACAAGGATTAAGTTTATAGATATGCACAAAAAACTACAATTACTTTAAAATGGTGATCAGCTTCTCCATCGATATTCTTTTATAGGGTTATGCATATGAAGGGGAAGGATGGGTCTTAGTAATGCATCTAACTCCCTCCAACCTTAAAAACAAGGCTTTTAGTTGTAAAGGAGTCAGGTAATTGGTATTACTGCTCTCAGGTTTGGCATTACCTTGGCTTTTACTCCATAAACTATCTCTATAACCTCTTCATTCATAACTTCTTCGATTTTTCCCATGGCGTGCACCCTGCCATTGTTTAGAAAAATAGCTTTTTCTGCATATCTATAGGCTTGGGTTAGGTCGTGTAGAGACATCACTACTGTGAGCTTCTTCTCTTTTGAAAGCTTTGCTATGAGGTTGAGTATTGCTATCTGATACTTTATGTCTAGATTAGCTGTTGGTTCGTCTAAGAGGATTATGCGCGGTTCTGCAACAAGGGCTCTTGCTATGAGTATTCTCTGAAACTCTCCGCCACTTAGTTCCATGATATCTCTGTCAGCCAAGTGCTCTGCATCAACATATCTTAGATATTTCAGAACCAGCTCTATGTCTCTAGTCGTTGGCGCAAAGTCTATATGGGGCTTTCTGCCAGTCACTACAAAATCAATTACCTTCACACCTTGAACCATATTTATGTGCTGAGGTACGAAGCTCACAAGCTTTGCAGCTTCCTTTCTACCCATTTGGAGAACGTTTTTGGAGTCTATATATACAGATCCTTTAACAGGCTTCAGAATACCGTCAATGGTTTTGAGTAGAGTTGTTTTTCCACTGCCGTTGGGACCCAGCACAGCCACAATCTCACCTTCATCTACATCCATCGATATATCATCAAGCGCCTTAACACTATTGTACCTAACCTCAACTCCTTGGATCCTTATCAAGGCCACTACCCACCACCTCTGAGAAGGAGGTAGAGCAGCAATGGAGCTCCAATAAAGGATAATACAATACCCACAGGCAAGATAATGGGGCTCACAACAGTCCTCCCAATATCATCAGCTACTAGCAATAGTGCTGCTCCTACAAGCATTGAAGCTGGTACCAAGTATCTATGGCTACTTCCAACAACAAGCCTTGCTATGTGTGGCGCTACTAGGCAGAGGAATGCTATCACACCAGCGAAAGCCGTCACCATAGAAACCCCAAAAGCACTCACTAGTGTTGCCTCTAGCCTAAGTCTCTTTGGATTCACTCCACTAGAGTAAGCAATATCATCTCCAAGGGATATTAGATCCAGGTCTAGAGATCTAATCATGTAGTAGATAGCTAGCACCCCTGCAACAATGGCAATCATCTTGAGTGCAGTCCAATCAACTCTACCAACATCGCCAAAGGTCCAGAAAACAACCATGGCTATCTGGAGCTCGTTCAATGCCAGGTATTGCACTAGGCTGAGGATGGCTTGATAAAGAAAACTCATAGCAATTGCTGCTAGGATTAAAGCTCTTTCGCTTAGCATAGCTCTATACGCTAAAACGAGTATTAAACTAACTTGAAGTAGCGAAAAAATGAATGCAAATATTGGTAATATGTAGGGGTTGCTGATGAGTGTAACCCTGTACTGCACAGAACCTGCAATGCCAAGTATTAGTGCTATAGCAACACCAAGAGCAGCTGCTTGAGATATGCCCAGGGTGAAGGGCGAGGCCATGGGGTTTCTGAGCACTGCCTGCATACAAGTCCCAGTAACACCTAGAACAATTCCCATGGCAATAGATGCTAACACTCTTCTAAGCCTTAGTAGTAGTGCTGCTCTAACTTCGACAGGAATGCTGTTGTCGCCAAGCATAAGTTTGAATGCATCGAGCAGTGTAGCTCTGTACACTCCAATAGAGATGGATAGTGGTATGAGTAAGAGGAGAAGAAGGAGAATTACAGTTAGAAAAAGCTTTCTTAATTTAAATAATCTTGCTATTCTATTCATGGGTTAGCCACACTTAAACAAGTTGCTGAGGTTTACAAAGCCCTGGTACCCATTCTTAACAAAGTCCTGGTAAAGGGGTTTACCAACGAAAGCTTTGAAAATCTCATCAGCTTTTTGAATAGGATCCACATCAGCAAATGCCTCTGGGTACAGGACTTTGCCTATGAAATAAGCATCTGCAAATGCTGTAGCAATATTTGTGTGATAGTAGTTGAAGGGTAGTACACCGAATATCCTACCCTCTTTAAATGCATTGAGACTGCAATACTGATCTCTATTCTTTGAGAAATCATCTAAGACCATATTCAAGTTGTTTTCATCTATGAATATGTAGTCAGGCTGCTTCTTCAGCAGGTATTCAAAGTCCACCTGTATATATCCACCTCCAGGTTTCAGATTGTCTACTATAGATGAGGTATTGAGTAGCACAAGGGGTGCAAACATAGATTGCGATGCTGTGAAAGGCTGTGCACCTGTATACGATATGGCACCTATGTATATAGTGGGTTTTTCTCTAACACTCTTTACCCTATTTGAAAGATCCTGTACAACAGAATCAATATAGCTTATCAGTTGCTGTGCTCTCTCATCTCTATTAAGAGCCTTGCCCAGCAATCTCAAGGCTTTCTCCAGGAACCCTATATCCACATAGCCAGCAGTGCCATAGTCTATAACTAGAACTGGCACCCCAACCTCTGCCTCAAGCCTGTCAGGTGGATATAGATTAACATACCCTCTATACATCACTATGAGCTGTGGTTTCACCTGCATCAGCATTTCAGGGTTTGGAGGGTTTCTAGGCCCTCCAGGACCTATGACAGGTAGCCTTTGAATTGTGCTACAGTATGCCATAGCATAGTCTCTTCCAATACAACCCCATTGCAACTCACTCTGCTCTACACCAACAAGAAGATTAGTTGCATTAAGGTATGCAACAAGCCTAAGCGCACCAGGACCAATTGCTACAATTCTGCTGAGGTTCTTAGGTATCTTCACACTTCTATTCAGCACATCAACAACCTCTATGTATTGTGCTTCTTGTCTTTGCGTAAAAGCTGTTTGAATTGGTGAGGTGGTTGTAGATGTCACAACCGTAGATGGGGATGGCACTATCGTTACTATTTGTGTTGTTGTAAAGGTCAGTGTCACGAACTGTGTTTGTGTAATTGTCTTCTCTACAGTAAGTATACGGATTGTGGTGTATGGCGTGGGTTTTGCAGATAGCGAAAAGTAGCTATATGCTACAAGTGAAGATATTATAGCCACTACGATTAGTATCAAGGCAATTTTTGTAGCGATGTTCATTTTGAGTGCCCCTCATCAATATCCTATGTATTTAGTTGTTTCACAACTTTGTATGGTATGCGAAACGCTGTTGAAATGCCTCTGCCAATAACTGCTGGTACCTCCCTACCTGCGCATGTTGAGCAATATGGTTTTCCATCTATGTACACAATCTTTGGAGCCATAACCAGTTCTCCACATTTTGAGCAACGTATGCTCTCAAATATGGGTGCTCTTTCAGGCTCTTCAACGACTTCAACAACCTGGATTACAAAGTCCTCTTCTGGTAGTTCAGCCATTTTCAAGCCTATTTCCTCCCATATCCTATTAAGCTTCACTACTTCCTCATCTGTCCCCCTCTTCTCAGTAACAACTTTTCTAAAGAGCTCTAGAGCTTCTTTTGGAAAGTGTTTTTCCCTAAGCCTCTCTGAATCTATATAGATTCTAATACCCTTATTGCTACCTCTTCTAAACACTGTTAAAGCATTTTTCCCTGTATCTGCATATATTAGGGAGTTGTTTCCAAGAGTACAGCCAGACGCTATTTGAACACCATCAGCAAAGCAGTTATTAACCTCAACAATAGCTACAATATCCTCTCGAATAGTCTCAGCAACGCCAGCCTTCTTAATACCCAGCTTGTTCAAAGCTATTTCAGTAGCTCTCAAACCTAGTACTACAAATGGGCATATGTGTCCATGGAACTCTCTGGCCTTCTCAATAAGCTCCCTACTAACCATAAGTCACACCTATATTGTTTTTAGGTACACATATAGAAGCTATCAGTATCTTAAGCTTAAAAACTTTTGATCTTTAAATATGTATATTGGTGATATGTGATGAGGACGTGGTATGGGGATATAGCAGGCTTTAAATCTTTCTTCGCCCAGCTAGGAAATCTTATCATAGGTATCCCTATCGAAGTAGGTCCAAGAATATTGTTTTTGAGTCGCAGGGATAGACCTGAAGAAAATGTTTTCGGTATTGTACCTGAGATGGCTATTGATACTGGTGAAGGTGTTTGGAGGATATATGGTGGCCATAGGCTATGGACATCTCCAGAAGCAATGCCAAGATCATACTCACTTGATGACAAGCCTATCAATGTCTATGCTACTGAAGGTGAGGTCGTTATTGAGGGCAATCCAGAGCCTCAAAATTGCGTACAGAAGTTTATTAGAGTTAAGCAAAGTAGTGATGCTGACACCTTGGAGGTTGTGCACGAGGTTAAGAACATCTGTAGATGGTCTATAGAGTTCTCTTGCTGGGCTCTCAGTGTAATGAGAAGAGAGGGTTTTGCCATAGTGCCTGTGGCTCCGAAGTGCATTGACGAGAAGTGTTTGTTGCCAGACAGATCAATTGCCCTCTGGCCTTACACAAAACTCTCAGATGAGAGACTTGTACTTGGAGAGAAGTTCATATTTGTAAAGCAGAGACCTGATGTAAGCAAACCCATTAAGATAGGTGTGAATGCTCATGACAATTGGGCTGGTTACTGGGTTAATGGACACCTCTTTGTAAAGTACTTTGAAAAGGTAGCTAACAACTATCCTGATTTTGGCTCCTCTGTAGAGATATATACAAATGACAAAATACTTGAGTTAGAGACCCTAGGCCCCCTTAGAAGAGTTGATCCAGGAAACATCAACAAACATATAGAGCGCTGGAAACTAGTATACGTAGGGCACCTCGAACCATCTGAAGAAATCATTGAAAAAGCTTTAAAAATGCTGTTTTGAGATCGGCTGCTGAGAGCTGGATTTATAAGCTATGAATCCATTTACTGTATTTACCTGGGTTGATAACAGCGTCGCAAGAGATGCTCAGATTTTGAGGAATTTCTCCTAACTTTAATGCTTATTAAACCCTCTCTAGAGATAGCTTTGCTACTAATGAGGGATGTGAAGAGAAAACCCATGGATGCGACAAATAAGCATGAAATGATGAGCATCTAGAGACAGTAAACTAAGCTCTGAGCTCAGTGTTTATCACAGTACGTCTAAGTTCTTGCACTTCACATTACCCACTACTATAAACTGTTATCTTATCCTCAGTGACACTTTCCACAGCATAGATGACCTTTAGCTTATTCCTAAGAACGTTGTAAGCAATACTAGAGTGCTCAGCAGATGTCATGGTTTTGATTGGGGAGGTGTTTAGTTATGTCTTCAGCAGATTCTATAGGAAAGCTGTTGAGGTCTCTATCAACTTGTACATAGCATTAATGTGAGAGTGTGTTCCGGGGATCTAGTTTTTGCATGTCAACAGTTTCTAGAACCTCTATACACATTAATTCTCTTTAGCAGTAGATAATTTTTGTGAGCGCTCTGTGTTGAAGCCGAGTCCAAGGCTTTGCATTGAGTGCAAGGGGTACAAACTTCTCTGTGGTCTTTCTAGATGTCCTCTTCTATCTTCTTATATTAGTAAGGTTTCTGCTGCAACTAGAATTAGTAGAGGTTTTGTGGAGGGCTCTACCCCGCCTACAGCACTCGTTGGTGAGAGTGGTTATCCCCGGGTTGCTATCTATATGGGTATTCCTCCAGGGGTCTATGGGGAAGAGGCGAGGAATTTTGACAATCCTGTTTCATGGCATCTGAAGCTAGGATTAGAGGAGATAATTGAACTTAGGAGTGGCATGGCTATGGTTAGTCTTCCAAAGGTACTTGTGACAAGTGTTGGGAAACTCTATGAAAGTGAGGTTGCATTAGCAGCCATTTCACTAAGACCTGTGGATACAGAAGCTGTGGTTTCAAAGGTTCTGGGCATATCTACTAATTTTGATTACCTCTTGCCACCCACAGGTCCCAGGGTGTTAGCTGAGTTGCTGAGGGTTGTAGGGAACCCCAGCACCCCTAAAAAGCTAGAGATGATGATATTTGATGATGTGAAAACGTCTGAAGCAATTAAGGAACTCTACAACAGCAATATAGACTTCTACACAATTACAAGAGCGTTATCCCTCGGGCTACTTGGTTATAGAAGTAAGAGGAAATTGGTGCCAACAAGATGGGCTATAACAGCTACAGACACAATCATCAGTAACTTGTTATTAGATGTAGTGAGAGGATTTCAACAGCTTTCAGACACTCTTGTATTCTATGGCGAATATCTGTACAATAAGTATCTAATAATCCTCTCACCAGGATCCTACAGAGCTTTATGGATAGAAGTGTGGCATCCCAAAGCCATTTATAACCCAGGTGAGGGATTAGAGTGGTTTGAGGTGAAAGAGCTAAGGCCAAACTCCTTTACAGCTATGGATGGAGGCTTCCTAGCTGCTAGAACAAGTGTTTTGCAATACCTATACTCAATTGGAAGACAGGCCAGGGTAACCATACTTAGGGAGATACTACCACAGTACATATATCCTGTTGGAAATTGGCAGATAAGAGAAACTGTAAAACATGCATTGTCAAGAGGTCCAATACTCAAAAACCCAGTAGAAAGCGAACTTACAAATCTTGTAGAAAGGTTTATGAACGTGCCTAGAGAGGTTTTGAAGAGGTTAATAGAATTTGTTTATGAGAAAAACCAGCTGAAGCTAGATTCTTTCTTCAAGAATTCGCAAAACGCTATACACTTTTCTACTCCTTGAACCATGCAACAGGCTTTATAAAGTCTTTTCCCTGAGCTTCATAAGTCCCTATAGTAAGCTGATAGTATGTCTCAGAGCTCTTCATGTCCTGTACTTTCTCTACCTTTCCCTTAGCAATTATTTCTTCACCCTCCTTCGCTATGTCTATGTATAACCCCTCATAACTTACAATAAGATTCACCTTCCTAGCCTCATCAACCCCCTCGACAACTCTCACATTATCAACTCTATACACAGCAGGCATGAATATGTTATCCCTGGCATCAATCACCCTAGCCCTCACAGAGGCAAGGCCTATCGATTGAAACACTTTTTGCTCCCACTGCTCATTTACCTCCTCCTCAAACTTCACTGGATGTATAGAGAACTGTCTTCCTTTGTAGAGAGCTCTATTCCACTTGTATCTGCTATACAGCTTTATACCCTCCTCAACTGAGAGTGGATGAATACTTGCTATTTCCCTAGCCCATGATTCCAGTAAAGCACCTGCTGGTTGGGAGAAACCTGAATTTGGCTTACTATAGAGTTTTTTCAAGGTCTCTCTCACTCTATAGGAATTTTCAACTCCATAAACAACGAGATCTATGTCTGAGTACTGCAGATTATGTATTTTGAGGAGTATTGAACCTGTAACGCCAAAGTTGCTTAGAGGAACCCCTGATTCCTCAGAAATTCTAGAGGCTATCTCTAGCGCTAGTCTTTCAAGAGCATCCCTAGGTTCTGCACCTATCTCATGCAACCTCTCCTCAGGTTTGTAGTGTTTTGCAATTCTAGTTAGTGGAACCTCAATGAGTTCCACATTTCTATACTCATCAAAAACCACATAATCAGGGTATCTCTCCTTAAGCCACTTCAAAACACTCTTAACACCAGTAGCGCTATAAAATGGCAGTATTCTTCCATACTGAATTCCCTCCCTAGACCACTTAACCCTTATTCTTGATTCCAACCCCCTTACATACTTAAGATAGCTTACAACCCTGCCTCCTGGGTGTACATTACCTATAATACAGAATATGAGGCCTTCAGAACTCTCTATAAAGTCTCTATCCCTAAACCTCCTGACCATAAAAACTCTCACAAGGATATATGGTATTTTAAAAGCTTAAATCTGTTTAAAAACTGCTTATCTCTGAGTTCTACTGCAATGTGATACGCTATGATATCGGAGAGTGAGGTGTATCTCTTTAGAAACGGTGTATTTGAGAAGATTGTTGATAAAGTTGCTGAAGAGGTTGAGGCGAGGATTTATATTGATGGAGTAGAGGTGCTGAGGATAGCTACAGCTCCACACATGCTAAGAGAGCTAGGAATAGGATACGCTCTTGTCAAAGGCTTTGATGTATCAAATGTGCAAACAATTGTGGAAGATAATGCCATACTACTGTTCTACGCATCGCCAGGTAATACCAAGGAGTGTAAATGCGGGGATGATATTTTTATCAATGCACAAAAAGTTTTTGAAATGTTTAGCATTGCAGAGAAATATGCTGAGATGTTTAGGCAAACTGGGTGTTTTCACTTTGCAGCATTATTTACAGTAGAAGGCAAGCTAATAGAGATTGTTGAGGATGTGAGTAGGTTTGCTGCTTTGCTTAAACTAATAGGGAGGGCTTATAGTAGGGGTGTTAATTTCTGTAAAACAGTACTCATAATGTCTTCTAGAGCTGCGCAAGAAATGGTTAGAATTGTATCCTCTATTTGTATACCTATAGCAGTTTTTCGCGGAGCTCCAACGAGAAAAGCTATAGAGATTGCAAAAAGCTGTAACACAACACTAATAGCTCATGTTAGGGATGGTAGATTCACTATTTATACTGGTTTTCAAAGGGTTTTACACGAAGTGAAATCATGATTATAGGGATTGTAACGAGAAATCCCAGTAGCTGGGCTTCATCAAACCTGGTGAGAGCTTTTGAAGCTCTTGGACACAAGGTGCTACCATTTAGGTTCAGCGATATTGTGGCTCATATAGGTGATAAGCTCAAGTTATTCGTGCAAGGTGTGAACATTCTCGAAACAGTTTCAGCAATAGTTGTCAGACCCTTTGGCAGGGTTAGCTTGGATCAGGCCATCTTCAGAATAGACCTGCTATATGCAATTCAAGATAATGGAATACCTGTATTCAATAAGCCTGAGGCTATAGAGAAATGCGTTGATAAGTTCAGAGCTCTGGTCACGCTTCTAGCAGCAGGCATCCCTGTCCCCAAGACACTAGTAACAGAGAGGTCTAGTCTAGTCTTGAGAGCGCTTGAGCTTCTTGGAAAAACACCTTATGTAGTGATAAAGCCTATGTTCGGTTCGAGGGGGCATGGAAGCACGAGGATTAGGCTCAGGGATAGGGATGTGTTATGGGAGGTTGTGAGAGCACTTACCTTCACCAGACATACAGCTTATTTACAAGAGTTCATACAGCATAGAGGTGTTGATATAAGGGCGTTTGTGCTCGGAGATAGGGTGCTGGCAGCAATGTATAGAGTTGCTCCTGCTGGTGAGTGGAAAACTAATGTTGCTAGAGGAGGTTTGCCGAAGAGGATAGATAGGCTGGATCCTGTAGCTGAGGAAATAGCTGTAAGGGCTGCAAAGATTTTGCATTGCGATATAGCCGGTGTGGATCTAGCATATGCAGATGGAAGGTATTACGTCTTTGAGGTTAATAGCCAGCCTGGTTGGAGAGGGCTTCAAACAGTTTTTCCAGAGATTGACATAGCTATGGAAATAGCGAAGTATGTTGTGGAAAAAACGAAAAAGTGAAGCAATAGAAAATTCTATTCCTCAAAATATTGCTACAAAATTCCAGCAGCCTTCTTAATGATGTTATAGTTCACTTTTCCTGCCTTAAATAGTGCACCTGTCTTAATGTTATTCACAGCTATTACAGCTGGTGCAAATATTGATGGATCTACCTTGTACAAGAAGTCCCAGCCAAACTGCTTAACTAGCTCTGTAAATGACTTCCCATAGTCTTTAGAGGCAGCGCTAGGCGTTTTCTCTACAAACTCCTTTAGCCTGGAGTCATCAGGATAATCCACTAGGTAGTATGTGGCTCCTCCATAGAGTAGCATGTCATTTGTTTTACCAGCCATGGCAAGTGCATCTCCTTGCAATGGCGCAACTGGGCATACCCCAAACCCATATTTCACGCTTTTTAAGTCAAAGCCCAGTGTATCGAGCTTAAAAAGCCCTGTCTCTACAATTCTCGCACTCACTTGCACAGAGCCAGCTATGCTAGCAGGTGAAACAAGTACAAGGTATAGGTTTTCAGGCTTTACCCCAGTTTCCCTAGAGATATACTCCACAACACTCTCTGTAGGGATCTTCTCTGTTTCCAATACCAGCACAGCTTCGTCAGAGGTCTCAGAATACCCTATCTTCTCAAATAGTTTCTTAGGCTTCTTAGCAAGGGCCCTTGCCGGCCCACTCCCATTAGCAAAAAAGTCCCCTACTTGAATCCTCCAACCAGCTAACTGAGAAGCCATGCATGCCTCAATGGGATGATCTGTTGATACAGCAACTGCAGGGAGATGAATATCATCAATAGTGAAATACGTTTTTATAACATCTGCTAAGCCTCCTAGGCACATCTTTGATACAAAAATCCCCATTTCAAAGCTACCCAGAGCTTTGATCCCAGCATCTATAAGTACAGCTTTTCCCACTCTTGATACAAGTACCTTTAACTCTTCCTCTCTATCAATAACATCCTTAGCAATGCGTGTTGCAAGTTTGTTCATCGATATTGGCATGACTTACACCTCTTCTACCAAACTCTTGTAGAACTCCAGCAAACTCTTATTATCTTCATAAGATATCTGTAAGAATCCTCTTCCACCAACAACGGCATCCCCTATGAAGCTCAGAAAGGGCTTCTTAAACTCCATACCCCTAACCTTAAGTAAAGGTATGTAGGAATCTACATAGAAGCTTGGTAAAATGCCCTTGACCACCCCTCCTATCACAATTCTTCCACCAAGCATCTCGAGTCCTGGGTAAAGCCCTGCACCCTCCTTAACAACTATTGTGCCTCCAGTCATGGAGCTTCCCACAAGATTTCCTGCACTCTTCTCAACAACTATTGTGCCTCCAGTCATACCCAAACCCACTTCTGAGCCTGCATTTCCATGAATTACTATGCTCCCCTTCTTCATACCTTTTCCAGGCTTTTCACCTTGCAACTTACTTCCAACTCTATGACCAGCATTTCCAAATACTTCAATAATTCCATCTTTCATTTTACAGCCTAGATAATTTCTGACACTTCCATGAATCATTATTACACCTCCACGCATTTTATACCCTATGAAGTGCCCTGCATCACCTCTTATCACTATCCTTCCTCCACTCATCTTATATCCTATGTAACATATCTTACTCGTGCTACCCTCAATAACTATATCTATCTCCTTAGGATCCGCAGGAGCTTTTTCGGGACCTATAACCTCAAACAGCTCTCCTACTGTGGTTTCCCAACCTCCTTCTAAAACCCTAAACTTCTTTATCTCATCAATAGCCCTATCTGCAAACCTATCTGGAGACACCCACCTAGCATCGACTAAAACCTTTGGGACAGCCTTGAGCTTTAGTGTAAATGTTACAGGCACCCCCATCACCTACCTTAAATATGTTTTTGTAGAGATTCTCATTGGCTTAGCTATCTCATTTTCCTTAATTACAAAGCTCTCGAGAGCTACAGTGTACAACTCTCTAAACTTTGCTTCAAGCACCTTACTAAGCTCCTTCTCCAGCTCTGCTGGCATCTCTGGATCAATGTAAAATGTTCTCCCATACACAGTCTTCACAATTTCGCCATCCCTAACAATAATTTCGCCATCCTTAACCACGAGCCAAGCTCTTCTAAATGCTTTGACAACTCTCTCATAATCCTTGCTTATATCCACTACACGTGGATCAATATCATATACAACTATATCAGCATCAGCACCTACTCCGAGATGCCCCTTAAACCTCTCTAAACCAAGGAGCTTTGCAGGTGCTGCTCTAGTCATTATAGCTAAGTCGTATAGTGTATACTCCCTATCTATAGATGGCAAGGAGCATCTCTTAAGCGCTCTCTGATTAACCTTCTTCATAGTATCTTCCCTAGCCTTCCTGCTGATAAGCCATGCAAACACCTTTGGATAGTCTATAAATGGACCTGCATTTGGATGATCTGTGGTTATAAAAATTCTCCAAGGATCTCTAGCTAGCAAAGCCACCTCTAGACCTATTGCCCACTGAACTGTGTTAACATAGCTCTTACTCCTATACCTGTAAGGCACTATACCAGCAGCTGCATCAACTTCTGTATCAGAATTGAACCACTTCCACCTAGTTAAGTGATATAATACAAATTCAAAGGGGGCGTCAGCAGTCATTGTAGTCACAGGCCTATCTAAAATCACTTGTCCAAGGTCTAGCGATATGTATGGATTTGCATTGAGCTCCTTAGCTATATCCTCACCACCACTCTCTAGCGTAGCCCATGAATCCCCTTTATATCCAGTGAACTGGACATGTGTTATATGCATTGCAAGACCCTCACCAACCTTGGTAATATCCCTTGCTGTAGCCATGGTTTTTAACGTTGTCATGTAGTTTCCTGGATAGCCAAGCCTATTGCAGTGAACATGTATTTTATGAGGTATGTTAAGAAGCTGTGTAACATCACCGATCACTTTTATGAGCTCTCTTGGTGTAAAGCCATACTCGGGCATCTGATCATCGATATCGAGGCCAGATCCCTTTATAATCCACGCAACATCAGAACCGGGATCCACAAGCTTTAATGCATATGTCTTTGTCGCCTTTAACAGCCATGCGTAGTATGCTGCCAGCAAATCTCTCCTCCCCTCCTTAATTAGATCTAGAGAAACCCAGTTAGAATCCACAAGTACGAAAGCCATTTTATCTATCATTGGAATGGCGTTGAGTTCATGATGTGTATGCCTAGTTTTTATAGGTGGGGTAGCTGGCTCTGCTACTAGTGTAAAGCCCATTCTGGCATATTCATAGCCTATTCTAAATACATTTGGTGTTGTGAGACCTGTTTCAGCTCTTTTATAAGGTAGAATGTGTGGTATGTTAGTAAGGTAGTGATCTTCTGGTCTCATAAGCCTTCCAGTATTTACCTTCGGCCCTGCTATATGGCTATGCACATCTATACCCCCAGCCATCACAACCCTACCCTTAACATCAATCACTATAGCTCTTGACTCATCTACCTCCTTTAAATCAACTATCTTCCCATCCTTAATCGCTATATCCATAACCTCCCCCTTAATGTTGCTAAGAGGATCAATCACAAATCCGTTCTTAATTATTATCTGCGTCAAGATCTCAACCCCTTCAAAGCTCTAACCTTTTCAACGAGATTTGTGAGGATCTTTACATCGCAGAGAACCCCAGGTGGGGGTTCAACAACTTTTTTCATGTAAATGGGAACTCCATCCATTCTATAGGCAGTACCTTCACACTCTATTCCAACGAGCCCAGCAGGTATTATCACATCTGCAAATGCTGCTGTAAGAGACCACTTAGCATCTACTACAATCACTGGTATTTTGGAGAGATGCTCAACAGCTTTTCTTGGAAAGTGTGCAACAGGATCGCTAGCAATTATGAGTGCCGCATCCACATCGCCATTTGTAAGCAGGTCAACAGCTGTTGTAACCCCTGGCACCATTCTTGGAAAGCCCCTAGAGAAGTCAACGGCGTAGGGATACCCTGTTAACCATAGTGAAGCCTGGTTAGCGCCAGTAACATTGTAGTGCCCCCTCATTGGGAGTAGCACAAACTTTGTCCATTCGTTAAGCTCTTGCACAAGCCTTATCACAGCCTGGATATTCCTCAGCTTTGCACCTGTTTGCGTAACCCCCATGCCGAAGAATATCACACCATACCTCGCAGTTCTAAAAATCTCTGCAAGTTCATATATCTTCTCCCTCGGAACCCCTGCAACAGTAGGGCTCTCTATATCCAGATCCTTTAGAGCCATTCTCAATGCAGTTATCAGCTCAAGATCTCTGCCAGGCTCTACCTGGACAAATATGTCAGACATATCAGCAGTCATAGTCTTTCGAGTATCTATAACCACAACTTTTCTATCTCTTCTACCCTTTCTAAACCTGCCAATAGCTGTGATAAGCCTTGTGATGTGATTTCCATGAGCCTCTCTTGCATTTGTGCCCCAAAACACTATAACATCTGCTAGGTGAAGCACTGGTGCAAATGTCATATACACACCTCCAACTTCCTGAACAGCTAGCACGGTTGGGCCATGGCAAACCGTAGATGTGTTATCAACAACGCCTCTCACAATCTCTGCAAGCTCTATAGCAACCTCTACAGCTTCCACACATGTGCTGGAAAGCCCATAGATAAGGGGGTACTTAGAGCTAGCAAGAATCTTTGCAGCTTCCTCTAAAGCCCTATCAAAATCCACGCTAGTTAATGAGCCATTCATCCTCATATAAGGCTCTAGAATTCTGTGCTTGTGGTAGTTAAGGAATTTGGCTATGGATACAGCACAGCCCCCAACATTTCTAACAATTCTATTTCCATCAACCTCTATCTTGAGGTAGTCACATAGATCTCCGCAGAAGGGGCATGAAACGCTTTCAAAAAATTTCCTCTCTCCACTCTTCAAAGGCAAGTCTTTTGCAAAAACCTCTAGGTTCTTAGCCCCCAATAACTTCAAAACATCTCTAAGTGTTGTTACTTGTTCTTCTGATACCCTTACCTCAACTTCAGTAGTTTTAAATGTTGGTATGCCCACGCCATCTGTATCCCCATCAACCAAAAGGTTTGCTATAGGCCCCATAGGTATGAATATAGTGCCTTCCGCAACTCTATCACTAGGCTTTACAAGAGCTACAATACCATTGCCATTGCTAAATATCTTCACCCTGTCTCTCACACCCAGCTTTTTAATATCGCTGGGATTCATCTCTATTGTCGCAACGATTTTGAAGTAGCTCTCAGACCACTTCCCCTCACTCTCCATGTACATCCCTTGAGACAGGCTTCTACCAGTATTAAGTATGAACTTAGCGTTTGACACAGATTACACCTTGACCTCCAAATCCTTTACCATTTCAAGAGCATCTTTCAAATATAGCAAATAGGGACCCAGTTTGCCACCATAGTTACCAGCATCAATCTTAACAACGCCTGGAACTGTTGCAGCTGCCTTTATAGCAACGCCCATCGCCTTTAAGACATGCTCCTTCTTCAACCCATTTATAACTATTTCAAATACGCTATTGACCTCAGGAGGGATTCTAGTCTCCTTAACAATGTTTTTGAGTGTTGGACAATACAAGTGGTTTGTAGTAGCTCTGAGCTTTGGATACTTGAGTGAGCCCACTTTTGAACCTGACCTCACAATACCTCCTGGAAACGGTGTTATAACGCCCCTCGCATACCTCCTAATAGCTTTAACAGCTCTCTCTGCAGCCTCTAACCCAGCTTCTCTACTTCTAGCCAAGATCAGCATGTTTCCGCCAGCAACAGCTTTCACAACACCAAATGTGTCTTCAATTATGAACTCCCCCTCCATAACTGGTATCCTCCAAACTCTCCTACCATTCAAAACATCTTCTTTCTCAAAACCATCTCCAAACTTGGCCAAAGCCCTTCCCACAGCCATTTTCCTACGCGCTTTTGGAAGACCATTAAACGCTGCTGTAGTGGGTGCTGTTAAAATGCATTGGCCAACTCTAGTCATGGTCACAATTTTCAGGTTTGCAGGGTCTTGGTGATAGAATTGAATAGATGCTCCATACCTACCATCAGGAGTTGCATTTGGTGAAAGTAATGCCTCTATACCACACTCCCCAGGACTAGCAATAACAGAAGTGCCAAAACCTGTGGCAACACGGGCTGCAGTTAAAGCCCACTTCCTATCTACAGCAGTTATAATGATCCTTGTTGCGTACATCGGAAAAGCTTCTGCAAATGTATCCTCAATAACTACTTCGCCTAGTTTTAAACCCAAGCCAAACGCCCAAGTAAGGTGTATAGCTTTACACATAATAAAAGTTTTTATTAGTTATAGAGCAAGAGTAGTATTGCAGTTTTTGTCGAGGCACAGTGTATTGCTTAAGGTATTCAGAATTAAGAGTAGTTACTGGTACCCTGGTACAGATGTGTATGCAAAAGTTGCTGAGCTTGTAAAACCTGTGATTCGAGACCAGGATTTTGTTGTTGTATCGGAGAAACCAATTTTAATAGCCCTTGGCTCTATATATGATGAGAAAGTCATTCCTCTAGACCCACTAACAGAGTTTGTTACAAAGGTTCTGAGCAGCCTCTGGCTCAGCTTCTTCAGAAAGTTTCCATCGCCAGTTGTAGAGGAGGTACTAAGAAATACCTCTCTGAAGAACCTAGCTAAGCACAAAAAGCTTGTTCTCAAACACAGCTCTCTACTGCACTTTCTCAAGCCTGTTTCAGAAGCCGGTATAGATGCTTCGAACCTTCCCTACCACTACGTGGCGATACCTATGCGTGGCATGAGCAAAGTTGTAGAGGGTATAAGAAGGACCTTGGCAGAGAGGCTAGGGGTAAACGTAAACGTTATGGTGATAGACAGCGATAGAATGGTTGTTTTTAGGAGATGCAGAGGCATTGCCATAGCTCCGAGACCAACTGAATACAGATATGTAATTGACTTGGGTGTGCTCAGCTATATTACGAGATTCCTACTTGGGGGAAAGGTAAGGCTCTACCCAACAATAGTAGCCTACGCAGGAAAGCAATACCCCCTCCACCTACTCCTAAAAATAGCTAAAAAAGCTGACAAAGCAATCATGAGTGGGTTAGGGAGAACAGCCATAGAAATGCTGAGAAATCTAAACAAGACCTCTTTCGATGAAGTGAAATGGAGTGATATGAATAAAGCCAAGCACTACCCAATAGCAATAGTGAGAATACTGCACAGCCAACA
>JAPWTX010000046.1 GCA_028275825.1 Ignisphaera sp.
ACAGCTATTCTCAATGTTTTTGTGCTGAAGTCTACTCTATAGTCTAGTGGGTGTATTCTAGCAGTTAACCTTCTCAATACAGGTTTAGAACCGTTATTCCTCTTAGCACCCTCAACAACCTCCCTAGCCCTCCTATAGATCTCAGAGACGTGATGAGCCCTAAAACCAAGCCTCTTCAACTCGTTGTAGAACGTTTTATGCAGCTTCTCTTCAGATGGAACATCGTTCAAAAGCCAAATCCCATCAACTATATACTGAACTGCATCTCTATACAATTTTAGGAATTGGTGTAAGAGAGTCTCACCTCCCTCGGGGGCAGCCGCCTCAACCTTGGCGGTTGCCAGAACCCTCATAGAGAGGTTCATAGGCTATCACTAATTGGATTTTGTTAACAATGCTTATAAATATTGTTGGCTTCTAAAGCTTTGGTGGTTCCATGAGCATTGTTTATATGTTTGAAGCTAGTGTAGTTAAGATATCTGGTGATAGGTATGTTATATACCCACCAAAAGACTACCAACTAAAGCTCAGGAAGTTCCATGGGAAAAGAGTCAAGGTGTTAGTAGTTATAGAAAGTGATTAAGCTACATATTTGCAACTATTCACAGGTATTTACAGTGTGATATAGACCCGGCTACGGCTGTATACAGCTTCATCCTACCTTCTTTAGCCGCATTAAAAATCTCTACAACCCTGTCTCTACCAGGAGCATTTTCAATTATGTAAGCTAGTGCAACACTCGTATCAAGAACGTAACTCTTTAAGGACTTCACGCAACTTCTCCTCCTCTACCTCATTCTCCTCACCCAAAATCTTTTCAACAGCAGCCCAGTCAACTCTTACAATAACCGGCTTAAGCGGCCTCAACAACACCTCATTACCCCTAATCTCAGCAACAACCTCAGAATCCTCTTCTATACCAGCTTTAGTCCTCAGCTCCTTAGGCAATACAACTACACCCCTCTTCCTAACCTTCAAAATAAAAGTGCCATAGATGAATTGCTGAGATATAGTAAGGCTAACCAACCTTAAAAAAGTTAACCAACCAAAGCTAAGTAAACATATTAGCAAAACATACACAGCCCTAGGTGTAACAGTAAGTGGTGCAGGTTCTAGTATAATAGCTTTAACAAAAAGTAGAGATCATGCTGAAGAAGTAGCTGAATCTATGGCTAACGCATATTCAAAAATGTGTTGAAGCTGTACTAATTATAGCTAGAACAGCTCCAGGAGCAGACATAGTATAGATATCGTAATAGCGTATATATTCAGGTTAAGGAGTAATCTACATAGCAAGAGGTTTATCTCTATGGGTCATATCTTCGTTAAAGCTAGTTTCAGAGGTAGAGATGTAATAGAATTTGAGAAGATTCTCGTCGATACAGGAGCCTCCTTTACTGTTATGCCTATAGATATCGCTGAGAAATATTTTATTGAGACACCTTTTACAGCTGAGCTAAAGCTTGGCGATGGACGAACAGTTAAAGCTAAGGTATTTGTAGCAGAATGCGAAATTGAGGGTAGGAAAGGTCCTGTGAGAATCCTTGCTTTTGAAAATGCTATACCTGTAATAGGTGTTGATACCCTCGAAACATTAGGTCTTAAAGTAGACCCTGTAACAGGAAGAATAGAGAAAACAGAATACTACATGCTGTACGTATAGATGTAAATAACACAAGATAATAGTTCTTATAGCATTGCTATTCTACTTTCAATTCTACACCTTAGATTAATTCCCAGGCTATTCAAAAGTTATCCCATTCTACTATATAATACATTAAGAAGTTGGTTTGTTTATAGACTGTAGAGAAAAATATAGAAGCGAATAGAAAATAGTTATAGTGTTAGAGTTCTATATCGTATTAAGAGATTGTTTATCTGCTGTTTACGAAACTACATTAGGTGGTGGTATTTTTATTGCTATTGTTAAAGCTGGTGCTACTAAGAGTCTTTTTAATTCATCGTCTAGTTTAAGTATTGCTATTCTTCCTCCTTGCATATCTAGTGAAGTTATGAATTCTCCAACCCAGCTAACATAAACTTTTAGACCTAGTGCTTCTTCTACATATTTTCTAGCATCTCTATAGAATATGAATTTCTCCATATATGGTGTCCCCCCGGTTCCTTGAACAATTAAAGCTACTTCATCACCTTTCTGAAGCTTTAAATCCTCAGTTATCTTATCAATCATTAGCTTTGCAAGCTCTCTTGATGAAACAACTTTCATTCGTTTTATACCTGGTTCTCCATGCACCCCTATACCGAACTCTATCTCATCCTCTGGCAGCTCGAATGTTGGCTTACCTGTTGTAGGCATTGTTGATGGTGTTAATGCCACGCCTATATCTCTACCACTCTCTATAACCTTTCTGGCAACTCTACCAACTTCTTCAAATGAGTATCCTTCTTCAGCAGCTGCACCCGCTATCTTATGCACAAGTATATGTATTGTTGTTCCCCTTCTCTTCTCTTTCACAGGTATTGCAACATCATCGTTAACAGCTATGTAGTCTATCTTTATACCTTCTCTCCTAGCCATTTCAATAGCTGGCACAAAATTCATCAAATCACCTGTGTAATTCCCGAAAAACACCCATATCCCAGCATCCGTAGCGATCTCCTTTATAGCGGAATATACTTGAGGAACTGTTGGAGCTGTATATACATGGCCAGCACAAACAGCATCAAGCATGCCGTAGCCTACATAACCTGCGAAAGCAGGTTCATGACCACTCCCACCACCAGATAGCAAAGCAACTTTATAACTAGGCTTTCTATACCTCCTATAAACATTATTCCACTGAGGATCTAACCTTATAATCTCAGGAAAAGCGAGCTCCATACCCTCAAGCATATCCCTAACAACTCTATCAGGCTCATTAATCAACTTCTTTATAACCAAAACTCTCACCAGCTCTTACCAATCATCAGAAAGATTTAAAATCTTTATTTAGCACTAGCTTGGCTTCGATACAGAGATTCAACCAATACCGAATATATATACGCTTAACTCTAAAACTATATTATGGGGATAGCGAATGAATGAGAAAATATACTCTATAGATTCTAAAAAGTTCTGCGAAATACTTATGAATATCGCTGAATGTTTCTCAGCTAACGAGGAATATCTCAACTGGCTCGATGGTCAGATAGGTGATGGCGACTTTGGAACAAATGTTGGTAGAGGATTTAGAAAAATTAGAGATTTGCTTCTGCAGAGAAAAGATGTAGAGCAACTAGATATAGGTACAATACTTCATGAAGCTGCTATGCAGTTTATGCAGGTATCTGGAGGTGCTTCAGGTCCTTTAATAGGTATGATGCTTCTAGAAGCATCTAAAACTATGAAAGGAAAGAAAATGGTGTATGTAAATGATTTTATAGACATGTTCAGTTCTATGCTTAGAGCAGCTAAGCTTATTGGAGGTGCTGAAGTGGGTGATAAAACAATAGTTGATGTTCTTCAGCCGGTTGCAGATGAGGTGAAGAAGGTTGTAGAGAAAGAGAAGGATATAGATATGGTGAAACTATTTGAATTATTAATACAGGTAGCGAGGATGAATCTAGAGAAGACTATTAGCATGAGGGCTAGAAAGGGTAGAGCAAGTTATCTGGGTGAAAGAAGTGTTGGGAAGCAGGATCCTGGTGCCACAGCTATGTACCTAATCATAAGGACATTTTATGAGACGCTCAATGGGAGAAAAGGTATAAAGATTGTTGAGTACAGCAAAAGCACAGGGGCAATAATAAGAGAGGAATACTTAGCAACCACTAAATAGAGTTGCATACTGTGGCGCATTAGTAACTCTCTAAGGTGTATATGAGGAGAAAACGCTCTTTTATAGAGAGCAAAACTGTTATTTTTCTGTGCGTAGCACGATATTTCCCTGTGAGTGGATATGGTAACAGTTATTGATCTGATTGGAAACACCCCTGTTGTTGAGCTTCAGAGGGTAAAGCCTCTAGGGGGTGCTAGGGTTTTTGTTAAACTAGAGTTCTTCAACCCTACTGGCAGTCATAAGGATAGAATTGCTCTCTACATGATTAGAGATGCTATTAAGCGACATGGTTTAAGACCTGGCGATGTTGTTGTAGAGGCTTCTAGTGGCAATACAGCTATTTCCGTCACTTTCATTGCTAAGAGGTTTGGCTTGAGGCCTCTGATAGTGGTTCCTAGGGGTACTAGCAGAAGTAAGATAGCTGTTTTAAAGCTATTGGGTGCAGATGTTGTTGAGGGGGGTGACAACCCCTTAGCAGAGGACTACTACATAAAGCTTGGTGAGAGACTTGCAAAGGAGTGTGGAGGGGTTTTCCTAAACCAGTATGCAAATCCTGCAAATGCTCTTGCTCACTACGAGACCACAGCTAGGGAGATATGGAGAGCTCTGAATGGTGATATAGATGCTTTTGTAATGGGTGTTGGAACAGGTGGGACAATTACTGGTGTTGGAAGGTTTTTGAAGGAGATGAAGAGAGATGTGCTCGTGGTTGCTGTGACTCCAAAGGGATCGCCACTCGCCGGCGGCACTATAGGTGATAGGATAGAAGGGCTTCTCTATACAGACATACCGCCACTACTCGACAGAAGTATCATAGATAGAGTTGTTGAGGTCTCGTACAGAGAGGCCATGGACATGGCTGCAAGGCTAGCGAGGGAGGAGGGGCTTCTAGTGGGGATATCATCAGCTGCAAACATTGTTGCAGCACTGAAAATAGCTGAAGAGCTGAAGAGGGGGAACATAGTAACCATAGCAGCAGACTCAATACTCAGATACATAGACGATGTTGTAAGATATTTGGGGATGGAGTAAAAATTGATGGATTTTGTGCTCACCATGTGGCGAAGAGGTTCTGGGGTTCAGCTCTTATATAGATTCATATTGCTTTATGGTCATAGCCTCATCTCTATTCCCCTGCATCGCTCCTTGGGTCTGCATCCGCCTTGGGGGTGTTCAGGGCCACCCCAGGGACCCCACACCTTGGGCTGCTGCCCTTGGGGAGAGCCCTTGAGGCTCTTCACCCCTCACAGGGAATCTCATGAAAATGTTTAGTAGTGTCCAACCTTATAAACCTTTATGAAACTAGAAACAGCTACGAAAGGCTATTTTCTGATAAGTATTCTTATTGTATAGGGATATTTCTCTATTCTCTGCAGCGGTATTTTAACTTCTAGCCCATCATCTGTATGCATCCACTCAATCTTTTCTTTAGAGCCAAGCAAATCGACGTTTAGTATCTCTCCCTCAACCATGTTAATCCTCTTCGCCAGTGCTTTTAGAGTGATTCTCTCCCTAGGTCTTCCAAGTACAGTTGCATAGATTATCTCCCCCAATGGATATGCCTTCTTAACTGTATACCTAACATCCTCTTCTACGAAAACTAGCTTTCTCTCTGTAAAGAAGCCTTCTTCCACTAGCTTTGTTGGACCTTCTCCAAACACTCTCCAAGGCTGTGAGCCATAGATAGCCTCACCCTGCACCTGTAGCCTACTACCAATCTCTGCCAGGATTCTCTTCACCTCCTCAGGTATAGTTCCATCAGGCTTTGGCCCTATGTTCAGCAAGAATACCCCATTCTTACTCACAACATCGACCATGTGCTGCATTATTGCCTCAACAGGCTTGTACTCAGCATCTCTTATGTAGCCCCAGGACTTGTAATCTACAGAGGTGTCTGAGACCCATGGATGTATCTGAACCTCCTTTACAGTGCCCCTCTCAATATCTGGCACAGCTGTTCCCTCTCTAAATGCGTTGTGCTTATATACTATGACGGGTTCAACACCCCACCTATAGCACCTATTGTAATAGTATGCAGCAAACGCTCTTAGATATGGCTCGAAAGCGGGGTTTGCAATCCACCAATCGAAGTACACTAGCCAAGGCCTATACTTCTCAACAACCTCAACCAACTTCAGGAGCCAGTCCATTAAGAACTCTTTATCTGGATACTGATTCTCTGGCCCTGGCGGGGCTCTGGGATCTAGGGAAGCAGGCTTTGCAGGTCCATAAAGATCGAGGTACTTCGGGTCCCTCACATCTGATTCTACCCTAGTCCCTGGCTCAAAGAAGAACCAGTGCTCAGCTCTATGATATGAAACACCGAATACTAGCCCCCTGGACTCTACAGCCTCCTTAAGCTCTCCAACAACATCCCTCCTAGGCCCCACCCTAGCAGCACACCACCTAGTATAGCCAGAATCCCACAGCGCAAATCCATCATGATGCTCAGCAACCAGAACAACAAACTTTGCACCACTCCTCTCAAAAATCTTCGCCCATTCATCGGGATCCCAATTCTCAGCAGTGAACATCGGTATAAAGTCTTTGTAGCCAAACTCAGCAACAGACCCAAAGCTCTTCAAATGAAACTGGTGCTCAGGTCTATCAGGCATATACATAAATCTAGGATACCACTCACTACCAAAAGCAGGAACAGAGTATACACCCCAATGAATGAATATACCTAGCTTCGCATCTACAAACCACTTCGGAACCCTGTAACTCTTCAAAGACCCCCAATCAGGCTTAAAAGGACCTTTAGTGGGTGCAGGAACAGCCTTTAAAATATCTAGAGGATCTGTTGACAAAACCTTTAAGTACTCCTCAAATGGATTGCCAGCCTGCTGAACCATACACAAACACCGCAATAATAAAACATGCACCCATATATAAACCCATATAATCAACAAAACGTATGCACAACAACACAAAACATGCTTTTAAGGAACTCAAGTTGTTTCAAAAGCGATGATTAGAAGTCGAATTTATATGTTTTCATCTATGTCCTCAGAACCCGCTTAGACAGTGAAAGTTCTGCTCTAAAGCATGCAAGGTGTATAAGAACCATTGCTCCTGGGCTCAACAACTATCAATAAACCCATAGCGATCTTAAGAACTTTGTATGCTAGGTGAGAGACTTCTGATACAACATTGAGATTTAAATGGCGGTAACCAGGAGGTCTACAAACTATGAGAGTTTACAAGTAAAAGGATTTTAATCACCCTAAACCACCATGATCGTGGAAACAGCCCTTGTATCTTAGAGTACTAAAGCCTAGAATTGAATAATCCTAGATAAGGCTTTGTCCACATATCATTTTCAACAAATTTTTAAACTCTTTCTTAGCATCATATCTTAGGTATAGACTTTTTTATATTATGTAAAACTAGACACTTGTTGATCTTTTAAACCTATTGTTTAACATATTAACATTATGTCAAAGTAAGTTATATTTTAATTAGTTTTTTATTTAACTAACAATATTGTTTCATTATTATATATCTAAGTTATTCTTATTTTTATTAATAGAAACTAATATATTCATTGAATGCATATTTTCATAAATAATATATTTAAAAATTCTGTTAATCAATTAAGTATTTCTGCGAAAGCTTTAAATACCTGCTTAACAGGTTTGATATTTAGGTGGGTAAGTGTGAGCAGTCCTAGTCTTCCACCTGAAGTAATTGCTAAAATAGCTGAAGATGCTATTGCTGCTCAAAAAGCTGATATTTCAGTCATTAGAGAGAGGCGTGGAGGCAGGTTTGTTATACCTGATGCAGCGCCATATGTTGAAGCCACGAAGAAGATGGCTGCTGTTGGTCCTATGAAGAAAGAAGTTATAGATCTATTTGTTGCTAGTGTAGTTGCGCATTACGAGATTCTAAACGAGATTGCTGTTGATAAAACTGTTGTTCCTGAGGACGATCCTTATGTAGAGCATTATCAAACACCTGTAGTTCTCGAAATTCTCTATGAACTTGACCCCAAGTTTAGGGAATCTGTTGAAAAATTTGTAAAAGCTTTAGAAGATAACAAGGCATTTCTAGGCAGAGAGCTTATTAGGAAGTATGGAGGTTTCTATGGACCTACATGTGTAGTTGACTTCGGTTATGCTGTTGGTGGGATGGCTGGAATCGATGCAGTTATTCTAGAGAAGCTAGACATTCCAAAGGTGCACAAAGAAATTATACTAGCGGCTAAGAGCTGGGGTATGAACACAAGCTATGGCTTTGGAGCAAAATTCATAACAGCTGTTGAAGCTGGCAAAACTCTTGAGGAGGCTGTGAAGGAAGAAATCGAAGCATTGAAGAAGATGTGGCTAGAGCCCACAAAGATGCAGGAAGAGGTGATGAAGGAGGTTGGTCACAGGAGCTTTGATCCTGCAACATATATGAAGAAGTTCAGGGATAGAATCTATCCATATATAAAAGCTGCTTATGGTGCAGGTGTTCATCCAGCTAACTTGACAGTTGTGCCAGCGTATGGAGTTGGTGATGTAGCTCATCACATATCTCAAAGCATGTACAACATGGCTAAAGATGACGTTGTTATGGCGGTTATGGAGGGTGTGACAGATGTACTAGACGCTACATTAACTAAGGGTGTTAAAGAAGGTCTTGTAAAGAGCGAATACGATGTTCTATTAGCTGCTGGCAGATCTCTAGCTGGTGCTACAGCATTTATACTTGAGCTAGATGGATTCACAGCTGACATGGTTGTTGACCTGCTTGTTAAGAGATTCCACAACTTCATACTCAAGTACCCTACTAGAAGTGTTGCAGCTGAGCTGCACAACGTAGACTTCATCGACCTTATCATGAGAGGTGCAGATGTCATTAAACCAGATCCATATGGAAGAGATGGATATGTGCTAAAAGGTCTCAAGATCGATCTATCACCAATAAAGAGGAACGCTGTGTTGATGAACCCACAGAGATATGCATATCCAGGATGTGCAATAACAGTGAGGTTCTCAGCCCTCATGAGATTAGCAGACTTCCCATGTCTATTGACAAGCGAGCCTGTTACAGCAACAATCAACACATACATTGTGGCGCTACATCCTGACAAACCAATAGCACCACCACCAATATGCAAGGCATGTGGAGTTAGCCAGACATTCCTGAGTGGCAGATGCAAGTGGTGCTGGTATAGGAGAGGCATAGCTAAGGAAGTGCCATTGACAGCTGGGATAGAAGCGGTATAAAACTTGAATTAATAAAATAATACCTTAAATTAACTATTTTTATCTTTAAATTGATGTAGGCTTAAAACTATTTTCTCTATTTTGAGAAAAGTTTATATACCTTGTTACCAACATATATCTATAGGGTGAGCATATGTCTAGCCAGAAAACCCAGCCAACACCAGCACAAATATTTGCTGCAGAGTTGTTCGGCACATGGGCTCTAACACTATTCGGCCCTGCTTCAGTCATAACGCTAATATCCATACTCGGTGGTGGTGCTGCTGCGCTTTTCGGCATTGGTGCTACCTTTGGTTTCATAGTCATGATAATGATATATGTTCTAGGGCACATCTCAGGTACACACATAAATCCCTCTGTAACCATAGCTCTTGCAACAATAGGTAGATTCCCCTCCAAACTCATAGGTCTATACATTGCTGCGCAAATCGTGGGCTCTATAATAGCTGGTCTCTGTCTCTACGGTATGTATCCAAGCGCAGGCAAGGCTGTGCACTTTGGCTCTACTCTACCAGGTACTGGCGTAGGCGATGGGGTTGCAGTAGTTATAGAAATCCTGCTAACTATGTGGCTACTATTTGTGATCATGGGTGTCGCTGTTGACAAAAGGGCCCCGCCAGGCTGGGCAGGCTTCACCATAGGGATGATAGTTGCTGCTGATATATGGATTGGAGGACCTTTAACGGGAGCTAGCATGAACTTTGCAAGATCTCTAGGACCCGCAATTGCTGCTGCCATAGCTGGTGATGTACTCCCACTATCCAAGGTCTGGATATACCTAGTAGGACCTGTGATAGGAGGTATAATAGGAGCAGCGCTCTATGAATACATATTTAAACCTGCTAAGTAAATAAAATCAATTGTTTTAAATTAAACCCATTTCACTTTTTCACCACTTCCCCACAAATAAATTCCTCAGCCTTTGACTACCATTTTGTGTTTCATATGGATTGATGCTAAAAATTTATTCATGCAGGCGATATGTATAGAAATTCTTGGAAACACATCATAAAGCTATAAATAGAATATCTCATACTAACAACTATTTTGAAGAAGAGTGTGTTATGGAGAGTTCTGAGGCTCTTTTGAGCAGTGTGTTGGATAGAGGTAGGGGTGTTCTTAGGTTAAAGCCTAATTTTGTTGCAAGGTTTTATCCTGCCTATGGTAGACTCGGTATTAAGGAGATCTA
>JAPWTX010000047.1 GCA_028275825.1 Ignisphaera sp.
GAAGCTCTATGGGTTGAGGAGCCATAAGGAGAAGATGCTTGTTGAGGGATTTAAGAAGTTGCTAGAAGAGGTTGAGGAGAGTGAGTGAAGTCACTAGAACAGTTATTGTACCAAGTGTTAGGCTCAGTGAAAGGAAGCTCGCGGTCTTTAAGGAACTTGAAGAGCTCTATAGACAGGTTCTCATAGAGCTTGTAGACCATGGATTTAGAAACAACATCGACTCGTTCACTAGGTTGAAGAGTGATAAGTATCGTGAGTTACGTAGGAGGTTTCAACAATTACCAAGTCATTATATCTACACTGCATGTCAAGACGCTTCTACTAGGATTAAGAGCTTTAATAAGCTCAGGAAGAGGGGTTTAGCAAAGTCTGAGAAACCTGAGGTTAAGAAGGTCTCTATATGGCTAGACGACCACCTATGGAGAGTGAAGAACTTGATGAGTATTGAAATTGCTACTCACAATGGCTGGGTCACTATTGAGTTAGAACCACATAAGCAGTACTGGAGGTATATTAATAGTGGCTGGGTTCTGAGAACACAGTCGAAGATTAAGATTGACTATAGACGTAAGAGGCTACTAGTGTACTTCATGTTTGTCAAGGCTGTTGATGTTGATGAAAATGGTGTTAAGCATGTTATTTCTGTTGACGTCAATGAGAATAACGTGACTGTCAAGGTGCTCGATAGGGTGTTCATTCTTGAAACAGGAGTTAAGAGGTTTACCATTGGATACGCTAGGTATAGAGAGGTTGTGCAGGGTGTTAAGGGTAATGGATATGTTTGTAGAGCTGTTCATGGTAGGGAGCGTAAGAGGAAGAAGGATACTAGGTTGAAGATTGCGAATATAGTCGCTAATACAGCTAGGAAGCTTAACGCTGTAGTTATCTTGGAGAAGCTTCCTAAGCAATGCCCAAGAAACATGATTAAGGATGTTAGAGATCCTGTGCTGAGGCACAGGATATACCAAGCAGGCTTCAGAGGCGTGATTAAAGCCATTGAGGAGAAGTGCTTGGAGAGGAGAGTCCCCGTGGTTAAGGTGGATCCGAGGAACACTTCATCTATATGCCCATTCTGTGGCTCCAAGCTGATGAGGGGCAATGCCCCGAGGCAACTCAAATGCCCTAAATGCGGGTTTAAAGCTGGTAGAGACGTAGTAGCTGTGTTAAACCTCGAGAGAAAATATCTAACTTCCGAGGGGTGCGTGCC
Source organism: Ignisphaera sp. (assembly GCA_028275825.1). GTDB lineage: Archaea > Thermoproteota > Thermoprotei_A > Sulfolobales > Ignisphaeraceae > Ignisphaera. The sequence continues at coordinate 1,208 of JAPWTX010000047.1, forward strand.
GTTCACCCCGATGCCCAGTGAACCCACTCTAGAGGTGGCTGCGCTACCGATGAAGGAGTGGGTGAGGAGGAAGTCCCTGGGTGAGACCCTGAAAAACCCTAAAATGAAGGGAATGACCGTCTAGGGACAAACGGTGTGTTCGGCATATGGTAATGCATTTATTATCCTGTTCCAGATTATCTTTATAGGTGTTTCCTATGGCTAGGGTTTCCTGGGCTTCTTTAAGCAACCCCAGTCCCTATAGGGATGCTGCATACTCTACTTGTGTTCTGCGAGATGTTGTATATGTTGCTGGCTTTGATGAGGTTCTTGGGTTTGGTAGGCAGAGGTATAGAATTGAGGCTAGGTCTGTGAGGAGTGGTGTTGTTGTTGGTAGGTGGGTTGATGAAAAGGGCTACAGCTTTGCATCTCTCTATAGCTGTGCTGCATTGAGAGATAGGGTCTTTGCTGTTGGTGCTACAGAGGTTTTTTGGAGTGTTATAGCATTTGATAAGGGGCTGAGCATTGTTTTGAGAAGGGATTTTGAGAAGCCTAGGTTCGTACCATACTCAATTGCTGTTGGCGGGGACATGCTTTTTGTGGCTGGTGCAGAGCTCTTGCCTGGAGGAGGCTATGCTATGCATATAGAGGCAGTTTCAATAGATGATCTAACTCCTCTAGCGAGATACTCATCAAACCCGAGGCAAATGGGTGCAGCAGCCTATGCAACTCTTTACAACACTTTCACAGGGCAGCTTGTTGTTGGCGGGTTTGATAATGCTGAGGGTTACAGGAGTTGGAGAATAGAGGTGCTTTCAAAAGACCTCTCCCTGCAGATAATATCAAAGCCCCAGCTCAGGGGGGCTATAACAGCACTAGCTATGAACCCCGGGGGCTATATATATGCTGTTGGCAGGAATGGAGTGGCCAAGGTGAATAGAGATGGGGGTGTTGCATCCATGAACACAGGTATAGGGGGGTGCAAAGCACTTGCCTCACCAACAGAGTCGCCATTAGAGAGCAGAATAGCTATTATATCTGATGACACTCTGCATATCGTTGATGAGAATCTCAAAATTGTTGAAAGCCTTAGGATAGCGAGGGGCACAGAGATCTTAACAGCAATGCATGGCGGCATCTCCTTTGATAAAGAGAACATGTTTATCGCTTTAACACAGATCACTACAGATATTGACTGGAATTGGAGTATAATAGCTGTAAACCCGAGGCCAAGGAGGTTTAAATTCTTTTAGCAGCGTCTTGCCCATTGTCAATGCGTAGACTATAAGGTTTATTAGGGTTTTAGCCTAGGTGTTAGGTTGGGAGGTCACTGAGTACATGTTGAGAGGCCAGACAGAGCTTATATCAGCAATGATACTGATAGGTGCTGTGCTAGTGGTGGGCATCGCATTCTCATCGCTAGCAACATCCTATGTATCGAGCATTGTTGGTAGGGGGAGAGTGGAGCAGGTGCTCATGTCTGAACAGGCAAACCTTGTTCTATATAAAGAGTTTGAGAATGGAACCACACTATGCTTAGGAGTCCTCAGGATAACCCCATCAACAACTAGGTATGCAGTGACACTCTTCTCAATGGATATGAAAATTAATAGCACGGGAGCCATAAGAATACCTGTAACCACAACAACTCTCAGCAAGAGGTCCGTACCTGCATCATCTGTTCACTACGTTTATATGGGTGACTATTACCCCGTATCGGGAAAGGGCTATGTGAGTGTAGTTGAGGTTCCGCAAGATGTTATTAAAAACTATGTTATGCAGCAAAAGCCATTTTTAGTGTGCATAGATAAGAGCTCTATTCCTAGCCAAGGTGCGAAAATAATGTTCTTCATATACATAGGTTCTGATCTATATGAAGTGGGTGAGTGGAGTGCATACCCTAGCTAAGCAAGGGCAGGCAGAGGTTATAGGAGGCATCATAGCTATAACAGTGCTCATATTCTCAATAGCAGCAATATACTTCCTCACAGCATCAACACAGTACACAGCATCAACAGAATACTCTAGAAGAACATCGTTTGAAGCAGAGAGAAGTGCAGAAAAACTCACAGTATCCTACGACCCATCATCAGGTAGCTGCATCATAGCCAATACAGGGCCCATAGGCATAAAAGTTGCAAGGATTTGGATAAACAACACATTTCTAGATCCACAAAACACAAACATACCGCAGACAATACCAGCAGGATATAGCATAGCAATACCACTGAGCAGCTCACCAGACTACATAGTTACATCAAGAGGAAATGTGTTTTCAGTAAAAGGAGACTGCATAAAACTAGCCCTCCTCATACCAAGCAACATAGCGCTCCTACAATATGGTGTAGGGCCATTCACATCGCAAAACATAGTTGCAACAACAAGAATGCTGTCAAACGTGGCATGCATAAACATAAGTGTTTCAAATACGGCTAAACCAATATTGATGTACATGCTGAAGAATGGCACCTGGCTCTGGCACTCTTGCAAAATAGGTAATATAGCTACGTATGGGTGGAAAAAAGCCGCTGTGCAGCAATTAAAATACTCTGTAGATGTTGATAGTAATGGTGTGAGAGAAGCCATAACCTTTAACAACGCAACAAGTAGACCAGTCACAGTTCCCAAAAACTCCAATGTTACGATAAGGCTTCTTTTCTACAACCTCACAACAATACCTCAACTAGCAGATGTTGTAACAGTTTACTACAAATTCGTGGTTAATGTGTCAGGGTCTTCTACACCAAAAGATGTCTTGTTCACAGTATATGCAGCTCTCAGATCCCTAGACAACACAAAGATCTTCTCATCATCAGGACAAACACAAATTGCTGGAATAGCTAAACCTGGCGATAACTCTATAGCTATTGTTACAGGTTATGTTCCATTCCCAAAGTTTTTCTATAACTTTACCAGCGGTTTTTACAGCATTGAACTTGCACTAACTATATCCACTCCCACGGGAAACATAGGTGTAGATCAAATTGACTTAGAGTATCTAGCTGTAGTTGGTGCACAGGTAAACTGGCCTCCTCTACCAAAGGATTAGCATGGGCAAAGAATTTCAGAGCTTCAAGCAATCGCTCTATAGACACCTTGCTGGTTTCACCATCTGCAAATAAAATGTGGGTGGGATGGGAATATCTATACACTTTCTCTGCAATGTGCTTGATAATGAAGATGCTGGGTTTTGAGCAATGATCTATTCATCCTTACACCCAGGTTCTGGGATGGTTAACGGGTTGGGGCTTGATTCATGGCTAAGCACTTGAGAAGAGGGGATACAGTCCTAAACCTCTTCACCTTATTGTGTACTCTTGTACACAGGGTTGGGAGGTTAACTAGTGGTTTTGATGATTTTTGATGCTGCTTTTCTCAGTCTATTCATTACTGCTAGTCCTAGCCCCTTTTCCTCTACTCCTTCAACTATGGCTATGTCTACCCCCTCTCTATCTAGCTCCCTCAATACCTTGAATATGTTTCTAGCTACTTCAAACATGTTGTGCCTTGACCCGTAGGAAGTGGTTCTTGGTGTGCAACCCCTTAGCACTTCAATAGTTTCTCTCGATGCTATTACCAGTACTTTCTTCCCCTTCTCAATATATTCCTTGGCAAGCCTCTGTATAGCGTCTTTGGGGCTTGTGCTCTCAACTAATATTATTGGTGTTTCTGGGGAGTAGTGCTTATATTTCATTCCTGGTGCTAAGGCTTTTTCGTATTCTCCTAAACCCCTCGCTTGCTCTGGTACTATTATCTCCTGCCCCAGCACCTCAGCTACTTTCTCAATGGGTACTGCCCCTGGTCTTAACACTTTGTAGGGTTTTGTAGTGGTGTCTATTATTGTTGACTCTATCCCATACAGTGTTTCCCCAGCATCTATGATTGCATCTACTCTTCCAAACATGTCTAGCAATGTGTAGAACCCTGTTGTAGGGCTTGGCCTCCCAGAGATGTTTGCACTTGGAGCGGCAATAGGCCCCGCGCAATCTATTAACCTTAGCGCTACTGGGTGTGCAGGCATTCTGACTGCTACTGTTGGCAACCCTGCTGCAACCTCTTTAGCTACTCTAGGGCTTTTCCTAAGCAGAACCGTGAAGGGGCCTGGCCACAGAACGCTTACAGCCTTCATCACATCCTCTGGCATGTTTTCTGCAACTTCGTAAAGCTGCTCAAGTTTAGATATGTGTACTATTAGTGGGTTGTCTGCAGGCCTCCCTTTAGCAATGAAAATCTTTCTAGCCGCCTCCCCATTAGAGGCAAGCGCGCCAAGGCCATAGACTGTCTCTGTTGGGAAAACAACTATCCCTCCACTTCTCAGAACTTCGCAGCAATACTCTACAACACTTTGATCAGGGTTCAGAGGATCTACATGGAAAACTCTAGTGAGTGTCATAGCAACTCGATCCAATTCATCTTAGCAGATATCTCAATAGCTTCTGCAAGGCTTTTCGCAACAGGTATTCCCAGAGCCTCAAGATCCTCAATAATGTAATCAGTGTCGCTAACCCTATTACATGTGTTTCCCCTGAGCACAACCACAGCTCTAATGCCATTCACATATGCTGCAAAGCCGTCCAGAACCTTATCACCTATGAAAAGCACTTTATCAGGTTCTGCACTAAGCATTTTAATAGCTTTAGCCACTTGCTCAACCCTATTCCTAGCACTCTCTCTAGACACCAAAACCTTCATGCAGTCGATTAACCCAAGCCTGCTCAGAATAGCTTCAGCAGCATCTCTACTCTGCATAGTTACAAACCCAACCAAGTACCTTCTACACAGCCCCTTAACAAAATCGGGTGAGTTATCCAAAACAATCAATTTCTTTACAGCCTCTAGCTCAAGCCCCTCCAAAACCTTGTGCACTCTCCAAAAAGACTCTGTTCCATGGCATTTGTAGACAAAGCCCAGGAAGCTGTTAGCAGAACAGCTCTCAACTGCAATAAGCTTTGAGACGCTGTCCCAGTCTATTGGAAGCAGCACGAGGGTTCCATCAACATCGAAAATTATGCTTTTAACAGCCATGGAGATACACCTATGTGTAGAAAATGATTTGGTGAGGGGGTTTGATTAGCAGTATTACTTCAGTTTCTTCACATCAGCTCTTCTAGATGCTATAAACTCCTCCACCTCCATTCTCGTTGGAGTTGCTTGTGCACCAAACCTAGTAATCTTTATCGCTGCAGCAGCATTTGCAAATACACATGCATCAGCAAGGCTCTTACCCTCAGCAAGAGCTACTGTGAGCGCAGCTGTAAATACATCTCCAGCCCCAGTCGTATCCACAACGGGGGATACCTCAAATGCTGGTATATGTAGTGCATCATCTTGTGTTACAGCTAGTGCCCCGCCTTTGCCCAGAGTCACTATAACGCACCTCACACCCCTATCCACCAAGACCCTAGCCATCCTCGCCACCTCTATTAAACCCATGTTCTGGGTGAAATTACTTTGCGTTAGCATAGCCAGCTCAACCCTATTTGGGGTCATGGCATAGATATACCTATAGACCTCATCTGGAAGGGGCCTGGCTGGAGCAGGGTTTAGCACAACCATGGACCCGGCTTCCCAAGCTCTTTTCGCAGCATAGACAACTGTCTCCATAGGTATTTCTAGTTGGAGTAGCAATGCTTGAGAGGATTTCACAGCTGGCAACGCCTTGTCAACATCATCTGGAGAAACCCTGCTATCAGTGCCTGGCGCAACAGCGATCATGTTCTCCCCCCTCGAATTGAGCAATATGAAAGCCACTCCAGTATGTGTTGACTGGTCTACAGTTAGATAACTCACATCGACATTGTTGCTTCTGAGATTCTCTAGAAGCATTGGCCCTAGGAAATCGCTTCCAACCCTCCCAATGAAAAACACCTTTGCACCTAGCCTTGCAGCTGCAACTGCCTGGTTAGCTCCCTTACCCCCTGGGTGCATCTTGAACTCATAGCCAACCACTGTCTCATCTTCCTTTGGAAGCTTTGGTAAATGGATATAGAAATCCATGTGAATGCTTCCAACGACTGTTATTATAGGTTTCAAATGATGTGCACCAAGCAATACTTATATTAGAAAAATAAAAATTTTAGTGCTGAGCTATATGTGGGTGAGTCCATGGAAAAGCTATTCGCATGGCTTGTACTCGGAATACTGAGTCTCTATGCACTACAATTCACAGCAATGTTTCTCAGCATGCAGGTCTATGCAGAATCTGTGATGGAGGGTATAGTGTACTTCAAGTCAGCAAACGAGTTGGGGTATGTGAGTGCAGCTGGCTGTGTAATTGAGAACGTGTTTTGGAATATCAATGCAGCACTTGTTCAATGCACTGCTAGGGCTAGCAACACTTTGAGAAGTATGGGGATAAACGTAGCGCCAAACATCAACATATCTATAAGCACAACTCTAACCTCTCTCAAGATCCTCGGCCCTGTGAACAGGGTTATGGAGGCCAGTAACTGGCTCAGCAACGTCTCGTTTGCCTGGTCCTGGGCGGTTTCAAGAGTGGGGGCAGATCTTGTGTGGAGGTATTTCAATGCGACTGGCAGCAATGTCACGATAGCTGTGCTAGACACAGGTATAGATCCAACACACCCATTTATAGCTGGGAAGCTAAGTGGTTGGATAGAGTTTGATAGAAAGGGTAGACCTGTTTGTTCAAATCCCCATGATACCTATGGTCATGGAACCTGGGTTGCAAGCATAGCTGCTGGGGGTGATGGCAAGAGGTATGTATTTGGCGTTGCCCCAAGTGCTAGAATAATAGCTGCTCTCGTGTTGCCAGCAGGCTTTGGAACTGCTGCACAGGTTTTAGCTGGTTTGAACTGGGTTCTAAAACCTGTTGACTGTAGGGGGAACCCGATAAATGTTGGTAGAGTTGCTGTGGTCTCTATGAGCTTTGGCGAGAGTGGGAATTATTCAAATGTGTTTCTACCGGCTGTAGCAAAGCTTATAGATAGTGGTATAATCCCTGTGGCTGCTATAGGTAATGATGGGCCTTATACCTCTTCCAATCCAGGGAACATCTGGGGTGTTATAGGGGTTGGTGCAACAGATTATGATGATGAGCTTGCGTGGTTCAGTAGTTTTGAAGAGGTTGAGTGGCCAGAGCCCCCGGCTACATGGCCTTTGGGGCAGTATCCAAAGAACTATACAAAGCCTGACATGGTTGCGCCAGGAGTTGATGTTCCGGGGGCTTGGCCAGGCGGATTACTTGCAATAGGTAGTGGAACAAGTGCATCAACACCCATTGTAGCTGCTATAGCAGGTGTTGTGAGTCAGATCCTCTATGAAGAGGGTTTGAGGGGTTCTCAGCTAGTTTCACAAGTTCGCAACATCTTGATGGAATCAGCTGAGGGGCTTCCATTTACTGGGGCTGGGCATGGCCTTGTAAATGCCTTTAAAGCTGTTGCAGAGGCTCTGGGGTATAGAGTTAGTGATTTCACAATCTCTGTCTACCCATCATCTGCAACGCCATTGTCTACTGTGAGGCTTGCTGCAAAGGGTTTGTACACAGCAACTACTCTATCTATGTATATAGCAGGTGTTGAGGTGTTTAGAGGTGGTTATAGCCCTGGAGCAGTTGTAGAAGCTGTTGTTCCACCAACACACTATAGTGGTAATGAGGTTTTTGCTGTGGGTTTAAGGGGCAGCACTATTTACTATGCAAAGACATTGCTATACGTAGATCCAGCGCTATATGTGAAGAAAGTGAATGTAACTGCAGGCATGGGTCTAAGCATAGCTGCATCGGGTGTGGGGATAGGGGATCTGATAACGCTTAACCTAGGTAATAGCATCCTCAGCCTAGACATCTCCGATCTTAGGGGGAGCTACCAAGCAACACTTGTAACACCCTATGCAGCGAGCGGTTGGTACAACATCACACTATATGACTTATCGAACCCAACAATAACACTCTCCAAACAGATATACATCGCTACGCCGAGGCCTGTAGAAGAGGTGAAGTATGTTGAAGAAAGATACACTGAGGTGAGGTACAGCCTACTCCCAGTAATTGTTAAGGTGAGCGACTACTATGTATCTGGTGTAGATGGCTACATAGATGTGTCCTCACCCCTGAACATCACCATAGAGACTCTATCCATAGAAAGCATTGTTAAAGGCAATGCACAGGTAAGGCTTGTGAACATAACTACACTGCCCAGCGGCATACACAGAATATGGATAAAACCAGAATTGCTAAACACAACAGAGGCAGAGGTCATAGCTAAACTAAGGCTCTACATAAATAACACACCAGTAAACTACCCAATAGCGCTAAACATAATTGCCAAAAAACCTGAAGAAACCATTGCAAGCAGTATAAGCAAAGAAGTAGACACAGCTATTAAAAACATTGAAAAAGCCATGCTAAGCTTAAACAACACAGCAAGCAAAATAATAAGCAATGTAAGTGCTAGAACAGAGGAACTGGCGAAAAACATCAGCCAAGTGAAAACACAGATAAACAGCATAAACAACACAGCAGAAAACTACTACAGCACCATTTCAAAGGAAATAAATGAAATGAAGAATAGAACACAACAACTAACCTGGGCAACAATAGCAACAATAGCACTATCCATAACATTAATAATAATAGCACTTACACGAATAAAAACAAAATAGATGCAAACAATTCTCCAAAAATAAAACATTTTTGACCTTATCCACAATGGTCTTGGCAAGGTAAGAATAAAAAAGAAAAATAAAAGTGTTTGTTTTATGTTATTTTCTTTTTGTTATCCATCCTATTGCGAATCCTATTATTAGTAGC
>JAPWTX010000048.1 GCA_028275825.1 Ignisphaera sp.
GGATTAGTAACTAGGGCCATGTTGGCCAGATTTTAATGAATTTTTGACTTGGGCTATTGGAATAAGGTATGGTGATTTTGTCAAACTTTATTTTACCCTTATTCAAAATTTTCGGAAATGTTAACTCTAACTCAAACGATAATATTTTATAACTTGTTTACACACTCAATGTTCAAGAATATATGTTAATAGGTGTAAGTAGCCATGAATATTAATAACATTGTCGAAAGTGTTATTAATAGGGCTAGTGTATTTAAAAACAGGAGTGTTCTGGATAGATCTTACGTTCCAGAGCGGCTTCCACATAGAGATCGGCAATTGGCTTTACTTGCAGAACTCTTTAAACCAACTGTTACTTCTCCTGGAAGCATTTCCATTACCGCTCTCTTAGTCGGCGATATTGGTGTAGGTAAAACGGTTACTGCATATGTTTTTGGGAGAGAGCTTGTAAAGGTGGCTGAGAAAAAGGGTATCGAGTTACGTTACATTCATGTTAATTGTCATAGTGCAAGAACCCTTTATGGTGTTGTCCAGAGTATTGCAGCTGCACTTAGTTTGAGTATTCCATTTAGAGGGCTTTCACCTAGAGAAATGATGCTAATTGTGCTAAATCATATGAAGAAACATAATTTGCATGCACTAATAACGTTAGATGAATTTAACTATTTTGTACAAGTTGCTGGCAATGATGCTGTATACTTCTTGATAAGGTTGTATGATGAATATCCAGAGGCAGAAAAAAGGCTACACTATATACTCATTACTAGAAGTCTCGAGGTCTTGGGATCGCTAGACCCTGCAACAGAAAGTTACATAACAAAACACATAATCAAATTTGATCCATATAAAACTGAAGAATTATTTGACATCCTTAAGCAAAGAAGAGATTTAGCATTTTATGAAAATACTGTAGATGACGAGATTTTAAAATACATAGCTGAGACAGAGGGATATGATAAGGGTGGAAGAGGTAATGCTAGGGCAGCTATAGAAATACTTCTTCGCGCTGGCATCATAGCAGATTATGAGGGTTCTCCATACATAAAGATAGAGCATGTTAGAAAGGCTATAGGCGAAATACGTGAAGAACTGCTTGTAGACATTTCAGATAACTTGCAATTCTTACAGCTACACGAACTTATGGTGCTAAAGGCTATCATTAGAAAACTTAGGAGCAGTGGTGAAGGCTATATAAAGATTGGTGAAGCTGAAGAAGAGTATAGCTATCTATGTAACATTCTAAAAATTAAGCCTAGAAAACATACACAAGTTTATGAATACATCCGGAACCTTAAAAACATGGGCATAATAAATGCAAAGATATCTGGCAAGGGCTTTAGAGGTAGGACAACACTTATATCAATACCTGTACCTCTAGACCCTCTTGAGAAAAGAGTTGATGAATTAATAGACAAGAGACTTGTAGAGAAGGAGGTTAACACTATATAACTCTTTTCATATATACTGGGGCTAGCGAATGACAATATTACAAAGGTATACTGTAAATATTCCGGAACGGATAAAGAAAAAAATAGATGTATTAGGAAAATCGTGTATTTGGAGCATTGTAGTGCATCTCAACTCTCTAGATGAAAAAACTATCAACATAACGTCTCTAATTGCTAAACTAAACAGTAACTATAGCCATGTTGTGAAATGTATTGATCTAATGAAATCTTTGGATATGGTTCAGGAAATTAGAATGGGTAGGGTTAGGTTAATAAAGCTGAACACTGACAACGAATATGTTAAGGCAATTATTAATATATTAAGTCTATGAAAACAGTAGAATGCTAGCCTGACTTCTTCGTAAAGGAGAACAGATCTTTAGTATTTTTCTTTTCTTTACCTTTTTCAGTTTCAGGCTTTTCCTTTTTCATCTCTTGCTTTAACTTCTTGGTCCCCGCTAAAGCTTCGGATGCTTTTTTCTCTAATAGCTCCTCAACTTTTCTATAATAATCTAATATGGCTTGTTTATTGGTTCCTGCAAGTATTTCTATCATTTTTTCCGATAAACCTAAGCCTATAGCTAGCTTTGCTGCATATTCTGGATTTGAAACAAACATTGCTTTCAATATGGGTAAAACATCGCTCTTTGCTGTAGAAGCTGATGTATGTAGATGCTTTGCTAGAATCGTTGCAAGATCTTCTCTAACACTTCTAACCTCTTTAAGTTTAGACATAATAGATATTCTTTGTGGAAAGGTATACTTAGTCCACTTATCCTTATCCCTAGGATTATTTATCGCTGCCAATGCCACCCCCACAGTCATGAGATCCATAGCATAAACTAGTAGATCCCAGTCACCACTTTTAACAATTCTACCTAGATAAATATCAGATTTACTAAGGGCCTCATAAGCCCTGAGAACGTCTTCCATATCCGTATATTGATGAGGTATGTTTTCTTCTAACCATAGCTTAAGTTGTTCATAATCTAGTTGTGACTGGCTTAAAGCGTTTCTTGCTTGCCACGCGTATCGCGATGAAAATAGCAACTTTAATGTTTCAAAAGGATCCCTCTCTTTATCTCTCGGTCTAAGAATTGCCTTAGCCCTTTCTAATGTAACTTCACCAAACCCTTCTCCAACAGCTTGTAAATCATTTATAGCCGCTCGTGCATCTCCCTCAGCCCTAGAAACTATATAATCTAATGCATCCTCATCACAATGAAGATTCTCAGCGTTGCAAATGCGGTGCAATAATTTCATTAGATCCCTTTTTTCAAGCTTTCTAAATTGTACAAACTCTGCTATATCGCGCAATATCCTTAGTTTTTGATCCCATGGATTATTTGCAGTCATAATGATGGGCACCTTCGTTACTTTCACAAGATGTTCAATAGCTTCAAGACCCCCAACATCTTCCTTATTAGCTACCCCATCTACTTCATCAAGCAAAATAAGTTTCTTCTTTCCACTTGCAAAAAGGCTTTGCATTGTAGATGCTCTAACTGCTACTCTTTCTATATCCTCTTTTCTTCTAAAATCACTTGCATTCATTTCAAGAAGCTCATAACCAAATTCATTTGATATTGCTTCCACAAGTGAAGTCTTCCCACATCCGGGAGGACCATAGAATAACAGCGCTTTTTTTGTAACATTAGGCCATTTCTTAAGCCATTCTAAGACCTTTGACTTAGCCTCTTCCTGGTTTATTACATCTTCTACTTTCCTAGGTCTATACTTTATTACCCACGGGATCTTCAACTGATGCGACACAGCACAAACCCTATTTAACTAAAGTCTAAGATTTGCTTTGCAATTTCTTTCCAAGAAGGCTTAGCCTAGCTAGCAACGCTGTTAACTGTATTTCGTCATCAGCTCCTTCAACGAGTCTGAATTGAATCTCGCCTATGTTATCTGCTATCACAATTCTCATATCCTCTGGTATTTTTAAATCTGCTGAAAATATCTCTCTATGCATCTGCTTTAAAATATCTATTCCACTAAGACCATAAGTCACCATGAGATCTCTCAATCTATCTCTAGCCTCAATGAATTTACTGGCAAAAGCTAGATTGAGGATTTCTCGCACTTCTTTTGGATGTGCTAAACCAACAACCTTATAGACATTTGATACAGTTACTTCACCTAGAGATGCTGATGCTTGAAGTATGTTTATGGCTTTCCTCAAATCACCTCCACTAATTTCATATATAGCTTCAAGACCATCGGGATAGCATATGACTTTTTCTTGCTCACATATCCATTTTAGTCTAGCCACAACATCTTCCTTCCTAAGCTGTGTAAATCTAAAGGCCGCACATCTCGATTGTATAGGATCTATTATTTTACTTGCATAGTTTGCTATGAGTATGAAGCGTGTAGTTTCAACAAACATCTCCATTATTCTTCTTAACGCTTGCTGGGCATCAGCCGTCATATTATCGGCTTCATCCAGTATTACAATTTTAAATGGTATATCGCCAGGAAGCTTACTTCTAGCAAATTCCTTAACTTTATTTCTTATCACAGCTATGCCTCTTTCATCACTAGCATTAAGCTCTAAAACGTATCTCCTCCAATCCTCACCATACATGTCGTGTGCTAGTGCCAAAGCTGCTGTTGTTTTTCCTGTGCCAGGAGGACCTGCAAATAATACATGGGGCATGTTCCTCTCTTCAACAAACTTCATAAGTCTTTTAACAATGTCTTCTTGATTAACCATTTCTTTTAAGGACTTGGGTCTGTACTTCTCAGCCCATAAAAGCTCTGAAGTAGTTATGCTCAACAGCTAACGCCCTCTCTGAAGCAGTTATTGTACTAAAGAAATGCTAAATACTTTTTGCTTAATTAAAGACTAAACAGATTTTAAACAAGTTAGCACAAATATAGTCTATGCCGGGTGCTATAAAATTAACTTAGAATTTGATATACTTGATTTTATATATATGCTAAGCCCTGTGAAGGTTATGGTACTGAGAAATACACCTTATATTCCAGCTTTGGGAACATCGCTTCAGAAAGGTTCTGAAGAAAGAATCCCAAGAATTTATGCACAAATTCTAGAAGAACTTGGCTATGTTGAAATCTTAGATAAAGTGCCTAGTACTCAAGAACTCACAAAGCTCAGATTTTCTCATATTCAGCAAAGAACGATGTTGATGAAATTGGACGATTACTTCTATATCTCCATAAGTAATATGATTGCAAAGCTGGAAGAGAAGGCTAAGAAGGAGGCTGATATAACGTTATTGAGGATTGTGGAGAGAGCTAAAGAGGATTTCAATGAGATTCACAATATTCGAATAGCCAACATTTTAAGAGCCATTCAGTTTAGGAGCTTAGACACTGTATTGAAGTTCCTCACAATAGAGGAACGAACACTAGCAACATCACTTTACAAACTCTTGGAGTGCTGGCTCCAAAAATACACCTTACTAAGGTGATTCAGTAGATGGAAGAGCAAGTCTTTGCTGTGTCAAAGGCTAATGAGCAACTACTCGATGTTGCTAGTAGCATAGAAGATTTCTTACATAACTTCAAATTAGATGGAAAATCAAAGTATAGAGAGCTTATTAGGAGAATGATCTTAGAAGGAAGATATGATGTTGAAATAGACTTCAACGATGTGATGTCTTACAACCCAAAACTAGCTGAGGTGGTGATAAAGAACCCTGAATACATGTTAAAACAGTTTTCAGAAGTGTTGAGAAAGATAGTCGAATATGAGGCTCCTGATTATGCTGAAAGAGTGTATGAGATAATCCCACGTTTTAGAAACCTTCCATTAATATTTAAGATCAGGGATCTGAGAAGCCACTTATTAAATAATTTGATAGCTGTTGAAGGTATTGTAGTGAGAGCCTCTCCTCCAAAACAGAAGATTGTGGAGGCAGTTTTTCAACATGATTGCGGAAATGAGGTTAAAGTACCTGTGGCTGGCGATACAGTTGAAAAGCCTTTGCAGTGTCCTTATTGCCACAAATCTTCAGGGAATTGGAGACTTGTAGAAGAAAAGTCGAGGTTTAGAGATTTCCAACGCTTAGTAATTCAGGAAAAGCCTGAAGAGATGCCTGCTGGCAGAATGCCTAGATCCATAGAAGCTGATATTTATGATAACTTGGTTGATATGGCGCGTCCGGGAGATAGAGTAGTTGTAATAGGCGTTCTAAAGCTTAGAGGTGATGGTGGCAAAAGGCTAAAAAGCCTGCATGATATGTATATAGAGACCAACAACATCATGGTTTCTCAAAGAATATTAGAGGAAATAGAAATTACAAAAGAGGATGAGGAGAATATAAAGGAACTTGCAAAGGACCCCTTAATAAGAAGAAAGATTATTGCTTCAATAGCTCCAGCAATACATGGGCTTTGGGATATCAAGGAAGCCATAGCTCTTCTTCTTTTTGGTGGTGTTCCTAAAGTTCTTCCTGATGGTACTAAAATACGTGGAGATATACATGTCCTGATAATAGGCGATCCTGGAACAGCTAAGTCGCAATTACTTCAATATGTAGCACGTATTGCTCCAAGAGCTGTGTACACAACAGGCAAGGGGGCTACGGCTGCAGGTCTTACGGCTGCTGTGGTTAGGGATAAGCAAACTGGTGAATATTATCTTGAGGCAGGAGCCCTCGTTTTAGCTGATGGCGGCATAGCCTGTATCGATGAAATAGATAAGATGCGTGAAGAGGATAGGGTAGCAATACATGAAGCCATGGAGCAGCAAACAATATCTATTGCAAAAGCAGGTATTGTGGCAAGACTAAATGCTAGGACATCTGTTTTAGCTGCTGGTAATCCTAGGTATGGAAGATATCTTGTGAATAGATCGATAGCAGAAAATGTTAACCTGCCTCCAACAATACTTTCACGGTTCGATCTAATCTTTGTAATGAGAGATGTTCCTAATAGTGAAAGAGATCTACGTCTTGCTAAGCACATTACATATGCTCACATGAAGGAAGAGGATGTGAAGCCCATAATTGAAGTAGAGACCCTGCGCAAATATGTAGCATATGCAAGGAAGTTTACAAGACCAGTACTAAGCGAAGGGGCTAGGAAAATGTTAGAAGAGTTCTTTGTTGAAATGAGGAGGAAAAGCCTTGAAGTACCAGATTCACCTGTGGCAATAACTGCAAGGCAATTAGAAGCTCTGATAAGGCTCGCTGAAGCTCATGCCAAGATGGCTTTAAATGACGTTGTTACAGAAGATGATGCTGCTGAGGCAATTAGACTGGTAAAAAGTATGTTAGAAAGTGTAGGAATAGATGTTGAAAGTGGAGAAATCGATATTGATGTGATCATGACAGGCAAACCTAAGTCACAGAGGGAGAAGATGTTAATTATAGAGGAGGTGATACGGAATCTGGCCAAGGAAGAGGGTTGTGCAAAAATTAAGGCAATAGTAAGTAAAGCCAGGGAACAAAATATTGAGGATAAGCTAGTTGAAGAGGTTTTAGTCAGAATGAGAAGAGAGGGGCTAATATATGAAGTAAAAGAGGGATGTTATGCACCAGTTGTCTAATCTAATAAATGCAACAAGCTTAAAATCTTGCACAATATTTAACCAACATAGCGTTGCATTCACAACACAGAGCAAAATAAAAGGTGAATAATTTTGAGCACATGTAGGAAATATGTTATCAAGATTGGCGAAAAAGATATAGAAATAGATGAAAAAGTTGTGAAAATACTTAACACATATGTTAGAACAGAGATGAATTTAGAGAAATTAGCTGAAGAACTGGGTTTGGATGGCTGGAGCGAGGCTTACGAATTTGTAAAGAAAGTGCCTGCATGGATAGCGTGGACACCAGCTATCTTATGGAAGAGAGAAATGGAGAAATGCGAAAATGCAAGTGAAATAAGGATTATAAAGTTTTGATTAATTTATTAGCTTAAAACCTAGGCACATATTCAGTATTCATCATAGTAAGTCTAGGCTGTGTTTGGGGGCCGTCGTCTAGCCTGGCTAGGATGCCAGCCTGGGGAGATGTCCCCGTAGCCCAGATCGCTGGTGGTCCCGGGTTCAAATCCCGGCGGCCCCACTACTTCCTAAATGGATATCCTTGTGATATATTATTACATCTTTTTATTAAATAGTTTAAATATAGCTATTTTAATAATACATGAATAGTTTTTGCTAACGGCATCTTAAAGTAGGTTTTATAAAGACATTGTGCAACTAGACCTTGGTATTACTACAGAAGAAGACTTTGTCAAATTTCTAACAATATTTATTTTGGTGTTTTGATAAATGCCAGTAGTCTATAAATGTTCGAAATGTGGAACGATAATCTATAAATTTATGAGAGCTGGCCAAGATTATTATGGTATTCCATCCCCTTCAGAGCTCATGATAAGAGTTGGAAATGCCTGTCCAAATTGTGGTAAGCCATTAACTAATAGCATAGAGTTAAACCGTATATCGATTGCCTTGAGGAAATGATGCCCTATTTTGTTAGTATTCTTGCTATTTTATCAAAGTGCTTTCTGTGCAGAAATTTCTTAAACCATATTATGAATTTTGGATCATTTATTAATTGAATATCACTAACAGATGTGATTTTCTTCACTTCTTCAAGTTTAACTGCAGTATACATTGCTGTTCCAACAATTTTACTTAGTATCCCAACAGGGTCATGCTTTCTCTTTCTAATACACATTATATTACCCTTCTCATCTATCCAAGGTCCTATAACGGCATCGAGATTCTTCATTAAAAAGTTTATAGATTCATTACTATAGGCAGGAGGTCCCTTGTGAAGCTCGTAGTCACTACAATTTAACAACTCCACAACAGTTAATGCTTTGCTCATTTCGTCATTAACCCAGGAATCTACATACATCCCTCTATATCCATATTTTTCTAAAACATTTTTGAGAACACGTTGAACTCTTTTTAACTGCCCCCATACAACATCAGGAGATCTATTGATAACACTAAAAAACAATGCTAAAATACAACTACCTGAAATTTTCTGTCTTTCTTCAATAATTTTAGCAACATCATTAACGCTTACACTTGGTTCAAAACCTAACTCAAAAAATTCTTTAGCAGGCTTCTCTAAAAAGAGTCTGGCCAACATTTTGAAGTATGCATATGATTTTATGGAGAGTGCTGCTGCAGCATTTCTATTGAAGTCAACGGGATCCACAACAACTAATACGTCTTTTTTAAACCTCTTCCTACAAGCTTTTTCATCCCCATAAAATTCTTCAACCTCTATACAGGTTTTATAAGCTCTCCACGATTGGGATGCCTTAAGGACGTTTAAGAAAGATCCATATTTTATGATGAGGAGCTCAACTAAGTATCCTGAAAAACCTTGAACTCTAATCTCAGCTCCATATAGGTTCCAAGCCTTTAGAAAAGCTTTTAAAAGTCTTACATCATCTTTGCATTTTTCGCATAGCTTTGTCTTAACATATTGTGTGTGAAATGGTGTTCTATCAACAGCGCTAATAATGTTTTTAGGACTTTCAATGAGGAATGCTGGAACAACATCTACTTCAATATTATCAATATGTGTCGTTACATAGGGATGCGCAGCATACTTTACAATAGTATTATAACCTTGGTTTTGAAGACATTTTGTAGTGATGTTAACAAATTCTTTATTAATCCACTCAGTACTGTAATTATTGGGACTGAATAGAATAAACACATCTAAATCAGCCTCATTACTTAAGAAAGTATCTTTTGCTACAGAACCTTGTAGAGAAATCTCAAAGTTCATTAAACCATTCAACTCTAAACATTGTTGAATCACATCTCTAATTGTTTCATATATCACGATTAATCTCTTTCTCATGTTTTCATCAGGCTTTATTCTTTGCAACACTTCTTTAAGAATATCATTTACTGAGCTGTCATCCGGATATATTTTGCTCATCGATTTCTCCACATATTGCCTATTCCTTGAGAAACTTAAGAGGGTTTTTGTAGTCTTGCAACATATATATCAGAATATATTGGACCCCTTGGTGTAAGGATGCTCTTCTTGAGCTTAATTTGCGTAACCTCTGAAAACCCAAATTCATAATTTTCATACACAAGAAAATATCGTTTAAGTTTCTCTACATTCTTATAACTCTTTAATCTAGCTATAGTTATATGCGGAGAGAATTCATGCTGATCTTTCTGAACATCTCTCAAACCTCTTTTCACAATTTCTAAGTCTATTCCTCTTCTAATCTCCATCAATTTCTCAAATCCACTAACTATACCAACCCAAATAACTCTAGGTTTATTAATGTTAGGAAAGGCACCTAAACCAGCTATCCTTATTTCAAATGGCTTTACATTATTGGCTACATAATTTAGTACCTCTCTAATCTGTTCAATTGTATTCATTGATACTTCTCCAAGGAATCTTATAGTTAAATGAATATTCTCATTCTCAACAAACTTTGCATCAAGTTCTAG
>JAPWTX010000050.1 GCA_028275825.1 Ignisphaera sp.
GGCAGCTCAGCGTTTAGTTGTGATTCAATGTTTAAAGTATTTATTTTCTTTGATACAGAGTTTTTTGTGGTGTCGCTATGAGTGGAGATCTACCTGGTTATAGTGGTATTGCAAGGGATTTGCTTGAGAAGTTGGGTGCTAGGGTTGGGTGTAGAGTTAGGTTGGTCACTATAGGAAATGTTGTTTTGGAGGGGCTTCTAATGCCGCGTCACGAGTTTAGTGCTGAGGATATTATTGTGATTAAGCTTGATAATGGTTATAACATTGGGGTGTCTGTGCATAGGGTTACGAAGGCTGAGCTTGTTGAATGTGTTGAGAGGGGTAAACCCAGAGCTGAGGAAGTTGGTGGTTCTGGAAGACCCTTAGTTAAGATATTGGGCTGTGGAGGAACTATAGCTAGTAGAGTAGAGTATGAAACAGGTGCTGTTAGGCCTGCTATGAGCCCTGCAGAGCTAATGGAGATAATACCTGAGTTAAGGGGTCTCGCAAGTTATGATGTAGATGTGTTGTTCAACATTTTAAGTGAGGATATGACTCCTCAGCACTGGAGGATTATTGCGGAGAAAGTCTATAGATCAATGCTGAGTGGTGTTGATGGTATTGTGATTACCCATGGAACTGATACCATGGGGTATACAGCAGCGGCCATAGCCTTCGCACTTCAAAATATACCAATGCCAATAATTCTCGTAGGTGCGCAGAGAAGTAGTGATAGACCTTCAACAGATGCGGCAACAAACCTCATAGGAGCTGTTATAGCTGCTCTCAAAGCACCTTTTGGAGAGGTTGCTGTAGCGATGCATGCAACTCCATCAGATCTAGAGGTTTTGGTGCATAGGGGTGTAAAGGTTAGGAAGATGCATAGTAGTAGGAGAGATGCTTTTCAAAGCATAAACGATCTCCCATTAGCTAGAGTAGACCTGGGAAAAATGGAGCTCACAGTAATCAATAACAGGATAATTCCGCGGTCAAAGAGTGTAGAGGAGGTGAAGGCTGTTATAGGCTTTGATGATAGAGTAGCGCTTGTTAAGACTTATCCAGGTCTCCAAAGCGAAATAATAGATTTTCTAGTTGACAAGAAATTTCATGGAATAGTGTTAGAGGGCACAGGTCTAGGCCATGTAGGTAGCTATGCTATGGAATCCATAAGAAGGGCTGTGGAAGAGGGTATAGCAGTAGTAATGACAACACAGACCCTTTTTGGGAGAGTAAACATGAATGTTTACACAACTGGGAGGAAGCTACTTTCATTAGGTGTGATACCTGGAGAAGATATGTTACCAGAGGTTGCCTACGTAAAGCTGAGTTGGGTGCTGACACAGACAAGGGATTTGAAAGAGGTGAGGAAAATGATGGTCACAAACTATGTTAATGAAATTAATTCTGTGCATATCCCACAGCTCTTCCCTTCATGGCTACACTAAAGAGGTTCATGTTATAAACAGCTTTCGGAACTCATAAACTTATTAATGATTTGTTCGCGCACTAGCTAGAGGTGCTACTTTGAATAAGCTCACATTAATAGCAATAATAGTTGTGGCCATAGTTGTAGCTGTAGCGATTGCTATAGCTGTTCCAATGCTTTATAAACAGCGTGCAACACTTGTACAGTGTCCAGGTAAAGATAATACTATGTTTATAGTGTATTACAGTATACCTCCCAATGAAACAATATTCAAGTACTTATCCACTAGTATAAGCAATGTAATTGCTTCTAATACCAGTGGGGCTATAAATATAACATTCTCTATATGTAGTGTGAGATATGGTGATCTAGGTGAAAATCTTAGAGCTGATTTAAGTAACCGAACAGTGTTTCCAATTATTGGGATATATACATCGAAAAACATAGCAGAGGCTGTAATAGCGCGACAGCTTTTCAATTCTTATGGTAATTACTACATAGTGAAGGAGAATTTAACACGCGGCATCTACGCCTACCTAGCATACTATGGTCTTTCAGTGCTGAAAGAACCTAGAGCATTTGTAGAGATCCTCAGACCCCCAAAACTCTTTGCTAATGAAACTCCTATAATAGGCTCTCCTAATGCTAAATACTACTTAGTGATATACGAAGATATGCATTGCCCCTACTGCGCGAAGTTCTATGCAGAATCGCTACCAGTAATAGAGAATCTGACCAGAAATGGCACTTTTGCTATAGCGCTAAAGAACTTCATAATCCATGAAGAGGTTTTGCCTATGCATAGAAACATTACGGCTATGTATCTAGCAACACAGAACTCAACTGCTGTATTAGAGGTTATGAAAGATGTATATAGGCTTATAAATAATGGGGTTGAGCCATCTTCAGATGACGTTGCAAGCATTATAAAGAACATCACGGGTTACAGCAAATTCAATGTTGATATGAATGTAGTGGACAGGATAATTGAAGATGATTTTAGAGAAGGTCAAAACTATGGGATCTTTGGCACGCCTGGGCTCATTATCTGGAGCAGAGAGTATAACAGGGGTGTGGTTATAGTTGGTTATGCTTCAGCAGAGGAGATTTTAAATATTGCTAGGAGTTATATGAGCTAAGCTATAAACATCTTTATTTTTGCTAACAAGTTTTACGCAGAGTCTATATTTTTTATGTTAGATCTCCACAGCTACAAGTTAGTTCATGCACTATTCTATGAAGCTCCTCTAGCCCTTGCATACTTCTTGCCGAAACTCTTGGAACTCTGGTAGCTTTTGCATAGAGCCATATCATGTTCACAATCTTTGCAAGCATTTCACCATAGGTACCGCTAGTGCTGAGTCTCTTAACAATCTCTTCAACATCGCTAATAACATCGCCAACAATGCTTAGATCTCTAACCAAATCAATTTTGTTTATTACTGGCACTACATCGATACCTAGGCGTGCTTGGAGAGCTACAGACATTACTGCTATGAAGGCATAGTCTTCATACCTCTTAACAACCTCTCCATCTATCACAAAAATAGCTACAACCTCCCTCCCGTATTTACCTAGGCTCTGACCAAGCTTATAAGCAACATCTCTGAATATAAACACCTCCATCTGTCCAGGGGTGTCAATGAGAATGAAATCAGTACCAGCATTGTCAACAGCTTTTGTCACAAGTTCGATATTCTCGCTCAGCATCTCCATAGACTTCACAAGCGCTCCGTTAGGCCCTAGCCTAAGCTCCTTGGCAATTCTATGAGCATCTATATATACCCTTATATCGAAGTCTGGTTGATAAGGTATGTACTCGGCAGCAGTATCCAAATTAATTTTGTACACCCTTAGCCCAAATTCCTCAGAAAGCCACTTAGAATATGCATGTACAAGCGATGATTTTCCAGAACCAGCAGGGCCAACAAACATCACTATAGTTTTTCCCACAATCGAGCACCGCGATTAGCATATAAATTAGATTTTTGTTGCAAGCCATTTAAGCTATTGTTATGCAAATTAATTAGCTTGGGTATCCTAGTAGAAGTGTTATTGCTGAGGCTAGGACTGAGGAAAGTGTAAAGAGTGTGTAGAGTACTATTACAAGTTCTTTTTCGCTAAAGCCAAGTTCTGAGAATTTTGCGACAAGCCTTACTAGGGTTATGGGTGCTAAGGAATCTCTTGATGCATGTATGCACCCCTCTCCATCCACATATGTAGGTCTCTTGACACTCTCCTTCTGCAAAAACCCCTTTACAGATGTTAGGTAGTAAAAGCCATTTATGTACATGGGTGCCGAGGCTAAGATATAGTAGAATTCTAGCCTGTTTAGAACAAGCATTAGAGGTATTGTGACACCCATTACAAAGGCCCCTGTATTACCATTGAATATCTTTGCCGGATAAATGTTGAAGAGTGCATAGGAGAAGATGGCGATAGTGAATGTGAGGAGTAGTAATGTGTTTGCTTTGCAAATGCTTTTACCTGTCAAAAGCATGGTGATCAGGGCAAAGGCATGCAGAGAGAGTGCGAATATTGGTAGAGTTCCGTTGTGAGTATCTAACATGTTTGCACCATTTTGATACACTGTAAAAGCTGCTAGAAGGAGTAATGGATATAACCTAGATATACTCACAAAGCTTGCAAAGGGTATCCAAGGTCTTGGAGTATAGAGATTGAGGAGAAGAATTGGAAGTGCTGGTAGTAATCCCAGCAATATTTTCCACCTAGACTTCAGATCAGTAAAATCATCTGCAAGACCTATGCAAAAAGCCATAACCAGCGATAACAGTGTAGCTATACCAATACTGTTCTCTATATAGCCAGTTAGGAGAGATAGTAATGTACCTGCAACTAGTCCTGAGAATACTGCAAACCCCCCATTGCAGGGGATCTTAGGTTTACCAACTTTATGCATATCCACACATAGAATGCCATGTTTTCTCTCCAAGTATATGCTTAGTTGTGTTGCAATAACTGTCACAACTACTGTTACCAAAACCACTACTAACCACAGCACCTCTCATAACACCATTCTTTACCAGGCTTTGGATACATAAAAATATTTTTGGGCTCTATGACTGGGGATAGATAACAAACCTCTGTGTAGATGTTGTAACCCTCCCCTCTATAAGCTCATAGAGCGTAGCAGTAATCTCTCCTGTGCTCCAAATCTCTAACTCTATGAATGTAGGTGAAGGAGAGCTGCCTCCACCTCCCCAAATCCCTGTTACAGAACCTGGATTCACATGAAGAATTCTTGAGCGAGTAGCTATGAAGGGGGAATGAGTATGCCCCGAGATGAGTATGGATACATTCATACTCTTTGCAAGAGTTGTTAAAGCCTGTATATTGCCCCTAGGCCTCACCTGATCTCCATGTACAACACCTATTCTGTAACCCAGAACCTCAAAAACCTCTTGCTCTGGCAGATCGAGGTAATCCATATTACCCTTCACAACATAAATCCTTCTACCCAGACCCTTAATGAAATCTAGAACCTCCGGATCCACTAAATCCCCTGCATGCACAACAATATCATAGATCTTTCCTTTAAATATGTTTATGAATTCCTCTGGAAACCACTCAATTCTTTCCCGAATATGACTATCAGACATGACTAACATAAATACCTTTACAGCCATGGTGCAACACGTAGCACAGATTTTCTGGAGGCTATTTAAAAACATAAAAGCTTTTATACCTCTGCAGATATATCTGCAGATTTATCTGGCGAGGTATTCATGGTTTGGCCTTTGCGTAGAGAATTTGAACTAAACACAGCCCTTGGCATACTCTACGCATTGTCTAAAGGGCCTGCTCACGGATATGAGATTATGAAGAGGGTTAGAGAGGAGTTTGGATTTCCAAAAAGCCCCGGGGTTCTCTACCCAGCTTTGAGAAAACTACTTAGTGCAGGTTATATAGAGGTTGCTGAGGAGATTAGGAGAGGTGGTAGGTATTTGAGAGTGTATAGAATAACTGACGCAGGTATAAAAGTGCTTTCTGAGCATATGAATAGAGTTGAAGAGTTAAAGAGGGTTGCTAGAGGGTTTAAGATATTTGATGAGGTTGGTGGTAATAGACTTAAGGAGGCAATATTTAGAGTTGTTGAGATCTTGCCAAGTGCTAGGAGAGAGGATATCGAGGAGCTTAGGAGCGCTATAAACAGCTTTGTAGAGTTTCTTGAAAGTTTCAGAAAAAAGATGCTGTCTAGAAGTGAGTAGAAATGGAGTATGATATTACTGTTGAAAACCTTGTGAAGAGATACGGCTCTATAGAGGCTGTGAGGGGAATAAGCTTCACTGTGTCAAGGGGGGAAATATTTGGGTTTCTAGGACCTAACGGAGCCGGTAAAACCACAACGATACACATATTGACCACCTTGCTCAAACCAACAGCAGGCAAAGCTACTGTAGCTGGATATGACGTTGTTAAAGAGCCTGATAAGGTGAGGAGATGCATAGGTGTGGTGTTTCAGGACCCCTCTCTAGACCTAAACTTGACGGGCTACGAAAACCTGTTTATCCACGGAAGGCTCTATGGACTCAATGGACAGAGGCTTAGAGAAAAGATAGAAGAGGCACTTAAGTTTGTAGAACTCTGGGAGTTCAGGGATAAGGAGGTGAAATCATATTCTGGCGGCATGAGGAGGAGGCTAGAGATAGCGAGAGCAATGCTTCACACCCCCAAAATATTGTTCCTAGATGAACCAACCATAGGGCTTGATCCACAGACAAGAGCACACATATGGGACTATATAAGAGAGCTGAGGAGAAGCTATGGTACTACAATATTTCTCACAACACATTATATGGATGAGGCTGAGATACTATGCGATAGAATAGCAATAATAGATCATGGCAAGATAATTGCTATGGGCACTGCAGAAGAGCTCAAGTCTATGCTGAGCTCTGACATTGTCTATGTGAAGCTAGAGCATCTCAATGGAGAGGTGTGTTCAAAGATCTCTCTAGAAGGTATTAAGAACTGCAGAGTTGTGGAAGGTAACACTATAGCTCTTCAAGTGAGAAAAGCATCTGAAGCAATACCAGCAATACTGCAGCTCCTAGATAGGCTCGAAATAAGGGTTCTAGAGGTTAGCTATAGAAGGCCTTCGCTCAACGATGTATTCATACATCTAACTGGAAGGGAGATCAGGGACTCTGAGGCAAGCCCTGCAGAGACCATGAGAATGAGGCATAGAGCTAGAGTGAGGTGATGAAATGTGATAGAGTATGTGTATATAATGACCTATAGGCAGATAAAGAGGTTTATAAGGGCAAAGTCAAGGATTGCAGGTACACTAATAAACAACATACTGTGGCTTCTCTTCTTCGGTCTAGGCTGGGCCTATACATTAAGAGGGCAACAATTTCAAGTGCTTTTCAAAGGGTTAGACTATTTAGCATTCTTACTGCCAGCAACCTTCGCTACCTCAATATTTCAGACAAGCTTTATGGGAGGAATATCAGTTATATGGGATAAGCAATTCGGGTTTTTAAAGGAGGTGCTGGTAGCACCTGCACCAAGGTCTCTAACAATTCTTGGCAGAGCCCTTGGAGACTCTATAGTATCCATAGTCAATGGTATGATAATGCTTGCCTTTGGGTTTGGGCTTACCTCAAAACTTAATCCAGTAGGGCTCCCACTAGCAATAGCCATGGGGCTTGTCATGGCACTGGGCTTTACATCCATGGGCATAGCAATAGCTTCCGCTATGACAAGTCCTGAAGGGTTTCAGCTAATAGTAGGCACAATAACAATGCCCATGACTCTGCTGAGCGGCTCTATGTTTCCAATAAACATGGCTCCCCAATGGATGCAAATACTAGCCTTGATATCACCTCTAACCTATGCTGTTGACTTGTGTCGCTATTACCTAACAGGGGTATCTCTACTTGACTCAATGTATCCATGGCTCAACCATGGAACAGAGCTGCTACTGTTATTAATCACATCACTTGCGCTAATTATTGTGGCTATGAGGATGTTTGAGAGAACAACAATAGAGTAAACAACAAGATATTTCCTATTTTGCAGTCTTCAAGCTCTCTATATACTCGCTTATGCCAGATGTCATCATCTCTATTGCGAATGATGCTATTATTATTGACATGAACCTGCCAAGCCCATGAATAAAGGTTTCTCCAACTACTCTAGCCAGTCCTCGAGCTGTTCTAAGAACTATGTAAGTAAATGCAAAGGCTATGTACGCCGCTGTCAGTGTGTTAAGTATTCCATATACTCTGGCAGAGGTTATGAGCAGGGTCATAGTCCCAGGCCCCACAATTAGTGGTGTGGCTATCGGGACTATTATGTAAGTGCCGACCTCTATCTTCTCAGGCTTATGACCCGTTATCAACGTATCAATAGCTGTAGCCATCAATATAGCTCCTGCTGCCATCTTAAATGAGGATATGCTTATCCCAAAAAGCATGAGTATATAGCCTCCGGCTATGGTGAATATAGTGAGCAAAATGAATATTGCCAGCGCTGCCTTATCCACAAGTTTTCTGCCTTCAGTTTCCGGAAGAAGTGATATTACATCGAGAAGTGTTGGCACAGCTGCTAGAGGATCCATTATAGCAAATATTTGTAGAGCTAGTATTCCTATTGTGCCAGGGTCTATTATTTGCATGCAACCCCCCAATACACATCATAATTTGGTCTTCTGACAAGTTGATTCAAAGTATGCACTGAATTAAAAATAGTATTATGCAGATATGTAGTCTCACAATAGCATTTATAGCATCTCAGGACAAACTGTAGAAAGCCCAGATTTATCATTTCAATGATAGTTACGCTGATCTTAGGCAATGCCAAGGGCTGGTGCTCTATGGTTAAAAAGGTTCATATACCACTATATATCGTGGCTTCATTGAGCATAGGCTCTGCGTCTATTTTAGTGAGAATTTCCCAAGCATCTCCTGTGGCATGTGCTTTTTGGAGACTCTTTATAGCCTCAGTCTTGTTATTGATAGTTGTAGGCAATGCTAGGCCCAAGTCTTTACAGCGTTTTAGGGAGTTGTTATACCCTTTTGTAGCAGGTCTTGCTCTTTCAATACATTTCATGCTTTGGATGGACTCCTTGTTTAGGGTTTCTGTAGCTGTAAGTACAACTGTTGTTGTGCTTTATCCTGTACACCTGGTGTTGGTAGAGGTGTTTAGGGGTGAGGGGGTCGATGTTGACACAGTGATAGGCATGGTGATGGCATTCACAGCTGTTGTTCTTCTCTTTAGCAAAACGCTTGCTATAAACTCTTTGCCAGAGGTTCTTGGTGTAGTGGAATCATTTCTAGCTTCAATTGCAGCAGCACTATACTTCTACATGGGCAGGCTCTCCAGGAAATACATGGCAACAGCTGAATACTCTTCAATAGCATATCTTATAGCATCCATTGCAACCTTTGTTTATAGCCTTATTTTGAGAGACAATGTGTTTCGCTATCTCCCAACCTCCTGGCCCTGGTTACTAGCATTAGCAGTAGTTCCTATGGTAGGTGGACACACTGTCATGAACTACCTCCTCAAGTTCTATAAAAGCTCTACCGTGACATCAATAGCGCTAACAGAACCTGTAATAGCAAGCATTCTTGCCGCCATAATCCTAAGCGAGAGGATCGAGTTAATTGAAATTATTGCCCTAGTCTTAGCAGTCATTGGCGTAGCACTAGTGCTCAGGACATCCAAAGAGTAACTTCATCTATAAATGCATAGCATTCAAGTAAATTTATTAACAATGGATTCAAAATGTAGCATTAGATTAATAGGAGTTTGGTAAGGAGCTTAAACGTCTTGAATGTAGTTTAAAGCTAAGAAGGGTAAGGAGGTTAGTTTGGATGATTCTATAAACTTAGTAATACTATGAAGGTAAGAGGGTTTGAGTATTTAAAAGGTTATGA
>JAPWTX010000060.1 GCA_028275825.1 Ignisphaera sp.
GCTATTGATAGGCATGGTGAGAGAATAAGAAACATCACATGGGACTACGCCCATAAGGTGGGGGACTTAGTGGCTGAGCTAGCATCAAAACACAGCTCAGTAATTGTCCTCGAAGACCTGGAGAACTTAAGAGAGAGCAATAAGAAGAATAAGGAGTTCAATAAGAGGCTTGGACTATGGTTCTATAGGAGGATACAGCTCTGCATTGAGTACGAGGCTAGGGAGAGGAATCTAGAGGTCATCAAGATAGACCCCAGAGGAACATCATCGAAATGCCCTAGGTGTGGTAAGAAACTAGCTGAAAACAAGCATAGAATACTGAGATGTAGGAAATGCGGCTTCATAGGCGATAGAGATGTTATAGCAACATTAAATCTCTACAAGAAGTACGTATCTAAGTACTCAAGATGTGGGGTCTCTGGGGTGGCCCCAAACGCCCCCAAGCCCGATGAGAACCCGAGCGGGATGCAGGGAAATAGAGATGAGGCTATGACATCAAGTTATACAAACCTATATAAAAGCTGAACCCCTTTTACCCAAGTCTCATGAGCACTCTAGCGGGATTTCATTCTTTGCAGTAGAGTGGGGGCTGGTCAAGAAAAGATATATGTCTCTCTGTGTAAAGGCATTACAGTGTGGGTATGTGTTGCGATAGTGAGTTTTACCCAGCTGTTCTGCTTCTGCCTGTAAAAGTTGAGGATAGGGTTAGGTTTGTGACATTGTTATTCTCATCCCCAGCTGTAGTTGAGGTGCTAAATCTATTTAAGTTAGGTGAAGAGCTTTGCCAAAGAGATGTTGTCAGGGCTTTGAGTCACAGATCCAACAAGACTGTGATAGAGTCTCTAAAGAAGCTTGTTTCGCTAAGACTTTTAGCTGAGAGTGTCAAAAGAGTTGAGAGAAATGGTAAAAGGATTAGGGTGAAATGCTACAGCCTTACAGAAATTGGTAAGTGGTATGTCACTCTATTCAAAGATCCCAGAGACTTTGAACCTAACACCTTGCATCAGCTACTAGAAGAACTATTCATAAAGTTCGTGGAGAGATTCACAGAACTCGCTAAAAAAGTTGGGTTTAACGAAAATGAAATCTACCAACATCTCTTAGCCAACACCTTAAAAACACACAGCAAGAAACTTCATAAAGAAATCTCTGGTGATCAATAATAAGCACTTTAATACAACAAATCTTAGGAATAGCATGGCTAAATGATTTAAACAGCTCTAAGCAACCTCACTAAACAATAGTTTAACATAGTTTGATCTACATTGCACCTCAATTTTGTGGTTCATCGAAATTTAAAGCCTTTTTATACAAAATGGCTTTTTGGTGACTGGGATCTCCGATTCTGATGCGTGATGAGGCCCCGCAGTTAGGATATATACAACAATTCTAATCTTTATCTATCCAGAGGAAGTAGGCTTTGCTACTAAAGTTTTTATTGAAGAATTCGTGCATGGCTTGGCAGTGGGGGCATGTTGTGAGGCCGAAGACCACGACAATAGTGTTGTTTGTGAGCATGTTGCTCCAGAACTCCTTGTCCTGAACCTCGCCAACAACAATAGCCTTTAGGGTGCCACTAGCCTCTACAACAAGCATGTGTGGAACGCTTCCAGCAATATCTGGTGAAACCCCGTTGTTTACCTCAGCGTTGTAGAGCATTGTAAAGATGTTGCTGGCTTTAACTGTGCTTTGCTGTTGTGAAGCATTGGCAAAACCAAGCTTTGGTTGCAGCAAACTCCAGATATTGTGCCATGTATTTGTATCGATGTTTACATGTCCATAAAGCGATGCCCCTAGATATAGTGGCACGCCTGTTTCAGAGCCGTGGTGCATGTATTTTGATGACACAATCGCAATAACAGACACGGCCATAGCTATTACAGCGAGTATTAGTATGATATAGCCCTTGATCTTTTTACCTTTTCTCCTACTCTTTTTCCTAGCCATACAGACATTCACAACAGTAATGCAATGCACTCAGAGGATTTAAATTTTTGGAGAATCTCTTTATTGTTGGCACTAGCTCAACTATATGCTCAGTTGCTTCACTTTTTCAGACACTTCATTGATGCACTCCATCAACTCATCTTCTCTTAATATGAATGGCTTTGTCAAACCCCTTCTCCACATAAACAAGCTGTACACTGGACTGCGATTTGCATGCTCTAGCTCAAACCTCATAACAACATCTGATATAGCTGCATTCATTCTGTACATCTCCTCATCAATGATGCTGCCTATTCTTACTATAAGCTTTTGCTCATCCTTTAAATAGTTTAGCTGGTTGTAGAGGTTCTGCATATAATTACCTCTATCGTGAACAACCATCTGAAGCACATCTATGCCGTGAAATGCAATGATGTCGTCATCTTCTAAAATCATTGACAACTCCTTGTGCAACAACTCGCCTATGCTATACATAAATGGGTTTAGGCTGCTTATTCTAACAAATCTATTTACAATTCTCTCAATTCTCTCCAATTCTATGAGATCCCTAAAGCTTCTGTATATCAAAAGCTTTATTGCTTCTGGTGGGTATAGATATGATATTACATGGATTTTCATATTGTTTAGAACTGCCATGCCTATGAACAGAGGTATGTAGTTCAGTGGTCTTGCGTCTGGTGGATATGCCAGGTAGACCACCATGCCTTTATGTAAATGTGCTGATACATTCATTATGCTCTTCATTTTTCTACAAGGAATCTCTATTTCCCTCCCTTCTCTAGCTATCTTCTCAAGCATTGGTGGTATGTATACAGCTATTCCCTTCCCCTGCTCTATGGAAAACAGCATTTCTGCTATGTGTAAGGGGGCTCCCCTAGCCTTCCTAACCTCAATTCTCCTTGTAACAAGCCCTCTCTCAATGCTGTGCTTGAGGATCATTATAGCATCCACAACAAACTCTATCGCCCCTAACTCAATATATTCCCTACCAAAGGGTAGCTCAGCTACTAACACCATAACGCCATTCACAACCCTTGCTAAGTTGTAGAAGTAGTTCTGTAACCACGCCCTCTTCCCATAATCACCTTCAACAGCTTGCAGAAGAGGGTTTATGGAGTCTACTACAACAACACCAAAGCTTTCAGATGAAACTATTTTGCTAATCTCATTGGCAATTTCACTCACCTCAGAATATAGTGGAAACTCAACAAATTTAACAAGCCCCTTACCCTCAAGAGCCTCTAGATCTATGCCCAAATTCTTCATATTCCTAAACAACTTAACCTTATCTTCTTGAAGCGATACATAGAGACATCTATGACCATTAAGAGCATTGTAATAGCATATAGTTGCAGCAAGAGTTGTCTTGCCAGCACCCGGATGCCCAGCAATGGCAATTGTTGCAGGAGGCTTCAGAACATCGCTGAAAAGCTTATCAAGGCCTTCAACCCCGAAAACAAGCTTGTTGCTCATCGCATTACACCGCACATCTACAGAGGCTAAATAAACACTCCCCTATAATAGTTTATATAGTTTATAGTCCTGCTTATCATAATGCATTGCAATGTGAAATGCATAATCCTGTCAACAAATGAATCTAAAACGCTACCTAGCAAAGTAAGCAAGGTGGATGAAGACATAGCTTTTCTGTTCTGCAAACACTAATTATCCCTCACCTTAAGCACTCTAATAGTTGTTAGGTGTTGTGAGATGATTTCAATAGTTTCTTTAGCATTAGTGGCTCTATCAATGCTCATTGTTTCGCTATATCATGCAATGCTTGTGTATGGAAAGGGCGTTTCCACGCATTCTGTGTATAGATCGAATGGAGGCTTGCTCTCCTTAATCACTCCTATAAAGAATGAGCCTGTAGATGTTGTTGAGAGGTATGGTAGGCATTTCGCTATGTATGTGAATATCTTTGCTATTGAGTGCATTGTTGTTGCTGATTATGCTGATGACACTCTATTTAATGGTGTTTTAAAGGTGTTTCCATTTAATGACAGTGTTTTCTTGGTTAGGAGGTTTAATGGGGTTGGGGGCAGGAATGGCGCGATAAATGATGGCGCTAGGTTTTCATCTGGTGACACAATACTTTTACTAGATGTGGATGCATATCCTTCTGAAGAGGTTTTGAGAGAAGTAGCTATGTGTAGTAGTGTATGTGTTGCTAAGTGGAGTGTGTGTGAGCCTGGCTATACCAGGATTTCCAGAACAATAGCGTTTATGACGGATTATGGTAGCTGGCTTTACTATAAATTGAAGAGCTTGAAAGGGTTGTTTATTTATCCGCTTGGAAGTGGTACTGCAATCAGAAGGAGGCTTTTCGAAGAAATAGGGGGTTTTAGACTGGATGTGATTCAGGATGATATGTGGCTAGGCACACAATTGATGCGCAGAAGAGTTAAGCCGCATTTAGTTGGCGAAATGTGTGTAGGCGCTCCACAAACTCTTTCAGCATTCCTTACTCAGCAGAGGAGGTGGGCTTATGGTACAACAGATGTGATGAAGAGATTTGGCAAAGATATTTTAAATGCATCTGTAGAGCCTGTTCTAAAGTTCGAGGCTTTGTTCTACCTCCTTCAACCACTGATAGCCTCAACAACAGGGCTAGGATTTATACTAGCAATACCAGCATCATTTTCAGAATCTCAGCGCATGGGATTGCTAGAGCTAGTTCTTTTATCACTACTCGGAATTTCCCTAGCATTGGAATTTCTCTCTATCAAGAAGTTTGCTAGAGAAGCTAGAGGGTATGACCCTCCATATGTTTATGGAAGATCTTCAGCAATATC
The DNA here is from genome assembly GCA_028275825.1 of Ignisphaera sp. GTDB lineage: Archaea > Thermoproteota > Thermoprotei_A > Sulfolobales > Ignisphaeraceae > Ignisphaera. Next base: position 4,743 of record JAPWTX010000060.1, read on the forward strand.
AACACTGCTAACCATAGAGGTGCTTCCCTACGTTGTAGCCGCTATCATGGGTATAAGAATACCCTATAAAATCACGCCAAAAAGCAGGGAAAAAGCTAGAGAGCTCTCGCCATTGATAATAATGTTGCTGTTTACAGCATCTCTTATAGCATCAATTATTAGAAATAACAGCATTACATTAATACTTTCTGCAATGCCTTTAACAGCAGCGTTATACACCCTCCTAAGACTTTAGTTAAAGCCATGGCTTTCATGAAGCAAGAACAAGATGCTCAAAGATGTTTTAATAGAGTTGAGATGTTCTTCTGTTTTCAAGAAGCATTTTTAATGACTGCCTTGAGCTTTTAACTACTTCTATTGTCTAAGCTTATAGTGGTTGTGAAACTTGGAGGTTTATGTGGGTACATCTGGCTGGCTCTACGATTGGAATGAGGCTGGCTCTTTTGATTGGTATCTCGAAAACTCTGGGCTAAATGCTGTAGAACTTAATGCCTCTTTCTACAGATTCCCCTTTAGAAATCAGGTTGTTGGCTGGGCTAGGAAAACAAGTGTGAAGCCTATTAGATGGGCTGTGAAGGTGCATAGAAGCATAACTCATGTCCATAGACTTAGGGAGGGGTCTTACCAGATTTGGAGCAGGTTTTATGAGCTTTTCAAGCCTCTTGATCCATATATAGACTTCTACTTATTTCAGCTTCCACCAACATTCAAGTTTAGTGAGGAAAGTGTTGAGAGGGTTAAGAGGTTTGCTGAGTTTAGTGGGCTTAGTTTTAGAATGGCTGTGGAGTTTAGGGATCCAAGCTGGTTTAATAGGGAAACAGTAGATGTGTTTAGAGAGAGTGGGCTCACAGTAGTTTCAATAGATTCGCCCATAGGGAAGTGGATAACTTCCTCAAATAACATCGTATACCTGAGGCTACATGGAGCTGCTGAGTGGTATGCTTATGAATATACAGATGATGAGCTCAAGGAGCTGGCAGAAGCTGTGCTGATGCTCAAACCACAGAAAATCTATGTGTTTTTCAACAACAACCACTGGATGCTAGGAAATGCAAGGAAAATGCTTGAACTCCTAGTTGCAAAACAATTATAAAAAATGGTTTTAATTTAGCATGTTTTAAGTGATTTCACTAATACCTCTACTCTATATTGCCTTTATGTATCCATCCTTATCTCTCTCATAACATACTGGACCAATGGGGCCGGCTATTACTGGCACACATGTGATAAACCCAGTTCTCATCCTGTTGTTTGCAAGCTCTATGACTCCTTCCCCAACTCTCTTGCTCTCAGAGCTACTTGTACTACTGATTTTTGAAGACACTATCTTTACAGCTGATGTAAGTGTTCTGAGTATACCTACCTTGAACATGTTTTACTCACCTCGAGTCTGAGTATACTCTTACAGAGTTTATAAAATCTCCGCCACTATAGAGTA
>JAPWTX010000085.1 GCA_028275825.1 Ignisphaera sp.
AAGGCTCTTCAAATCATCTTGCGATAAGTTTACTTCTAGAGCGCCCATAGCCTCTTCAAGGTGATTCACCTTTGTGACTCCTACTATGGGTATAATTGTTACTCCAAGCTCTTCTGACTTCTTCAAAATCCATGCAAGTGCTAGTTGCGTTGGTGTAACACCTTTTGCTCTTGCAAACTCTATGAACCCAATAACCTTCTTGAGATTTTCATCAGTAAGCATTTTCCTAACACCTTCTGAAATCTCTGCTCTTGATCCAGGTGGAATAATCCACTTCTTCTCATTGAGATCCACATACTTTCCTGTGAGAATACCTTGTGCTAGTGGTGAGTATACTGTTAATCCCATGCCAAACCTCTTTGCAATGGGGATTATATCATTTTCTATTGCTCTATCGAGCCAATTATATCTATACTGCAACACCGCCACAGGTTCGTAGTTAAGGTGCTCTGCAAGCATCTGAAACTCTACAAGGTCTTGAGGAGGTATGTTACTCATACCTACGTATCTCGCTAAACCCGTTCTAACTATGTCGCTAAAAGCTGATAGCACCTCTCTCTTAGGCGTCTCCGGATCATGTCTATGCGCATAGTATATGTCCACATAATCCGTTTGAAGCCTCTTCAAACTCTCTCTTATCTGCCACATTACATGTTTTCTGCTTAACCCCGTGCCATTTGGCCACGGAGCCATATCGCCGCCAACCTTCGTGGCTATCACAAGGCTCTCTCTATCAACACCTAGCTCCTTCAGCAAACGTCCTAAGAGCTTCTCAGCATAACCCACATGCGTGAGGGGGACAGGTGCTGCTGCGCCATGATATCTATTTGCAGTGTCTATAAAGTTTATACCGAGATCAAAAGCCTTGGTTAAAATCCTTCTAGTCTCCTCAACATCTATCTGATGAACGCCAAATTCATCCACAGCCTGAGCTCTTGGCAAGTACCATGTGCCTAAGCATAGTGTCGAAACCTTTACACCACTATTCTGAGACAGCCTAATGTATTTCATTATAGCAACCCCCAGGACATAGAAGAGCGTATAATGTATAAATATTTTTCTGTAGTCATAAAACCAGGTTTTATTGGCATTGTCCAGGCATATGCATTGGCTATGCATATGAAGCCTTATTATCTTCTACAACAGCTCTACACAATGTGTGTAACTGTGCTTGAGGGATACGATTTAAATAGCATCTCTATAGCTACACTAGCTAGTCACTCCTCGTTACAGATATTTCACGGTGCTAAGCAAGAGGGGTTTAAAACTGTAGCTGTGGTTGTTGAGGATAGGCTTTGGTTCTATAAGCAATTTAGCCACCTAGTAGACTATTTCATAGTTTTGGGGAGTTGGAGAGAGCTGTGCAGAAGGGATGTTGTTGAGAAGCTGAGAAAACTCAGCGCTGTTTTGATTCCTCATGGAAGCTATGTTGAGTATGTTGGGCTAGAGTGTGCTGAGAATATCGAGGTACCGATTTTTGGTTTGAGGAAGCTGTTTAGAGTTGAGGCTGATCAGTGGGCTAAGATGGAGCTGCTTCAAAGAGCTGGAATACCGACTCCAATGCTTTTCAGAATAGGTGAAGATGTTGATAGACCTGTTATTGTTAAGCTTCCTGGTGCTAAGGGTGGCAGGGGATATTTCATAGCTAGGAGCAGTCAGGAGGTTTTGCAGGGGCTTAGGAGGAGAGTTGAGGAGGGCTTGATAAAGTCTCCTGAAGAAGCAATGATCCAGGAGTATCTGGTTGGCGTGCCTGCATACTACCACTATTTCTATAGCCCAGTTCTAGATAGAGTAGAGATATTGGGGGCTGATATAAGATATGAAACTAATGTAGATGGCTTAAAGAGACTACCACCACAAGTTGCTGTAGAGCTTGACGTAGAGCCCTCATTTATAGTTGTTGGTAACATGCCGCTTGTTCTGCGAGAAAGCCTATTACCAAAGGTGCTAGATTATGGAATCAGATTTGTGAATGCAACAAAAAGAGAGCTACCACCCGGCGTAATAGGGCCCTTCTGCTTAGAGAGCATAATAAGCGATGATATGGAGATAAGGGTATTCGAATTCTCTGGCAGAATAGTTGCAGGGACAAACATATATGTGAATGGAAGTCCTTACTCATATCTATACTGGAGCGAGCCTATGAGCACAGGTAGGAGGATAGCGAGGGAATTGAAAATGGCTATAGAGAAGAACATGCTAGAGAAAATTATTACATAAAACCATATGCTACTTGTTCCCATAGATCAAGAATTTTATAGTTTCAGACATCAATAATAAACTCAATACCAAACCTCTACATATTGCATTAGCTTATTGCATTTATCTGCATAAGCTTTTTCACAGTCTCCTTAAAGATCTTCTCATCTATCTCTATACTGTACTCCCCCTTAAAAGCCAGTGCAAATACCTCGCAATGCATCTCCAAAACCTTTGAAGCACATTCAGGATCCTTTACACAGCTAGCGGGATCCACGTGATAGAAGCTCTCTATCCAGGTACCTGCAAACCACAGCATCTTCTCAAGCTCATCACCGCTAAGACCGTCGTAACACATAACCTTAGACTCTGCACACATCAGTTTAGCCAAGTTCAAAAGTTTTTGGAGTTGCATAGAGGAGCACTACATATTCATATTTTTAATACGTGTTTTAAGATCTTTTAGTTTAGTGACTGATAATAGTTTAGGATAAAAACATTTTATAAATTTTTATGGGTTCCAATTTTTGAGTATCTTTGCAATTCCTGTACAAATGTCTTACCTTGACATGAAAATAGTGAGAAATAGCTTTAGTTATAA
>JAPWTX010000051.1 GCA_028275825.1 Ignisphaera sp.
GGGGAGGAGGTCAGATAGAAGTTCTAGCTGATGTAAGAGTCAGGAATGTGTTAAAAAGGTTCTAATTTAAAAAAGTTTTTATTTAAATTTGTTTTTAGCTTAGACCCAGTAGTGAGGGGTCTACCCCTAACTTCTGTGCAAGTGCTTTGTATTCGTCTAGCGATACAATGGTTACTTTATCTCCTGTTGGTGCTGTGAACTCCTTGTGACTCGATGCAACTATATCAACTCCTGTATCATATATCCTGTTGTTCGGGTACCCTGGTATGAATTGTTTTAATGCTTGGTCAACTCCGTATTTAGTCATGTTGTATAGGAGTTTAACTCCGTAGTACCCCATGAAGTATTGCCTCTGACCTATGGTTGCAAGTGCATAGCCTTCCTTTATTGGTGGTACATTATCTGATGTAACATCGAACTCTACTAGCACAACTTTACCTGGTGGGAATCCTGCTTTCTTCAGGGCATTTGCCCATGCAGGACCGTCATAAGCATAAACACCAAATGCTATTGTTAGATCTGGATTTGCTTGAAGTGCTGAGAGTGCTAGATTTAGTGCTGCTGTTGGGTCCTCTTGATCGTTATATGGACCCAGCCAAACTATGTTTATGTTACCCTTTATATCTGGGTCTTTCTTGGAACAGTTCATTATAGCATCCTTGAATCCTGCCATTCTCTCTAGAGAGTTCATAGCCGTTAGAGACCCTGTTAGCATAGCCACTTTAATTGTTGCCCCAGGCTTTATATAGCCCTTCTCCTTAGCAAGTTGCCATGCAACTAAGCCAGCTAGCCACCCAGCTTTATAGTTTCCTGTACCTAGATATACAAGCCTGTTGCTTTGAGGTGCATCAGTATCTATAGTAATTACAGGAATACCTTGCTGAAGAGCCTTGTTAATATATGGAGTTGCTGCACTAGGATCTGAAGGAGCTATGGCAATTCCTGCAACTTTTTGAGCTATATAGGAATCCATTGTGCTGAGCTGAGCAGGTACATCCTCTTTTGTAGGAACCCAGAATATTGCATCAACCCCCAGCTCTTGCCCAGCCTTCTTAACACCTGCTTCAACAACACTCCAGTAGGGGTGCACAGACTTACCTATAACAACAAATACCAGTTTTGAAGGTTGTGACGGCCTTAGATACATGTAAGCAACTACGCCGCCAACCACAGCAACGACGACCACAGCTATAATCACAGCTATCAGTGCCTTGGATATAGCTTTGGATAACATGTTTCCACTCCTGAAAAGAGTGTAAAGTTAGTAGAAGATTTATATCTTTATACGAACTTCAGCAAGTAAGCTATGAATAGACATTTTAATAGATATAAAAATCATTACTGTGATGCTATCACCTACCTCTCCTCCTATAGAGGTCTATAGCCACCGCTACAGCTAGTATTATACCTGTTATAGGGTCGTACCAGTAAGGGGAAACACCTGTTAATACAAGTGCATTTCTTATCAATGTTATAAGGAAGGCTCCCACAACCGAGCCAATGGCTATCCCCTCTCCACCAGCTAAGCTTACCCCTCCAATGGCATTCGAAGCTATTGCATAGAGCTCTTGCCCTTTTCCAACAGCTGGGTAACCTGTCATCATAAGTGATGTGAATATTATGCCAGCTATTGCAGAGCAGATACCGCTGTAGGAGTATGCGAAAAGCCTTGCTTTATTTATTGGTACACCACTTAACCTAGCCACATCAATATTCCCCCCAATTGCATAAAGATATCTACCAGCAATAGTGTATCCCTGTATAAACATTGTGATACTCCCAACTACAATAAGTATTAATGCCAGTGCCCATGGCTGCGAAATTATGGCTAGAGCCTGGTACTGGTATAGTGTTATGGGCCATCCAAGCGTAATGGCGCTAGCAAAACCCCCCCAGAATATTAAGCTGGCTAGGGTTATAATGAAGGCTGGCATTATCTGTGGTAGAGGAGGGGAAAAAATGCTTACAAAGGCTCCATGCAATAAACCAATACCTGCGCCAACAACTATTGATAAGATTATCCCTATCACAATTCTTTCTGTAGTAGGAATCCATGCAGTATTTGTAATGATTAATGCAAGAATCATTGAAACTGCTGATGCGACTGAGCCCACGGAAAGATCTATACCTCCAGAGATTAAAACCATTGACTCTCCCATGGCCAACACACTCAAACCTAAGAACCATGTGAGCAAAACTTGCCAATTTGAGAGCTCCCAAAATTTTGGATTAATAACCCCTGTAATCACCGATATTACAGCAATAGCTATAATAATATTGAATATGGGTATTCTTCCCCTAACCAAATCCTCCAACCTTATACTCAATGGCACCACCAGCTGAGTAGGTATAACCATGGATCTCTTAATAAGCTTATTACATGTATGCAATCTGATAATGTATTGTAGCATGCTAAAGATTTTTAAAATTTTTAAATGGTGTAGTAAGTATGAAGATTCTTGTGTATAGGTTATTATTATGGGGATTGCTATGGGCAGAGAGTTGAGCAATTCAGTTCCTCACCCAATTCTAGTTGTTGAAAATCTGTGGAAGAGATTTCCAGGAGTTATTGCTGTTAAGGGCGCCTCCATAAAGGTTTTTGAAGGGGAGATAGTTGGTCTTGTTGGTGAGAATGGTGCTGGCAAGTCAACGCTATTGAAATGCATCACAGGGGTTATTAGGAGAGATAGTGGTAGGGTTTTTTGGCTTGGCCGAGCTGTAGACTTTCGTTCACCCTCTGAAGCCCTTAAACATGGCATTATGTATGTACCTCAAGACATTGCTCTTGCAAGGAACTTGTCTATATCAGACAACATTTTTTTGGGGATGGAGGGCAAGCCACTGCTATCCATTAAAGAGGCTCGCAGAGAACTTGACATTGCTAAGCAATTGATAAAGGAGCTGGGCTCTGCTACGGATCCTAGAACTAGGGGTGGAGAGGTTGGCACAGCATTAGCGCAGATAACACTTATTGCAAGAGCCCTGCACTTTAAGGCAAAGCTCATTGCATTAGATGAACCAACATCTGCTCTAGGCCCTGTAGAGGTTGAGCGACTCTTAGACACAATGGTTAAGCTGAGGTCGAGAGGCATATCAATGGTGTTTGTAAGCCACAAAATTGAAGAGGTTATAAGGGTTGCTGACAGAATCTATGTCATGAGGGATGGTGAGATAGTTGCAGAGTTTGATAGAAGCAAGTTTAATTTAAATGACATTATAAAGGCTATGATAGCGAGAGAGATAAGAGAGTTTTTCCCTAAGGAAAAGGTGCCCATAGGTGAAAAGATTCTTGAGGTAAAGAACCTTTCTGATTACTATGGACTTGTAAAAAATGCATCGTTCTATGTGAGGAGGGGTGAGATACTCGGCATATATGGAATTGTGGGCTCTGGAAGAACAGAAATGGCTTTGACTCTAATTGGCTATAGACGTAAGAAAGAGGGAGAGATCTACGTAAATGGTGCACGCATTAGCATTGAGAAGCCATCTGACGCATTTAGTCATGGCATAGCTTATCTCCCCGAGGACTGGAGGTTAGCACTAGTCTATCTCCTTTCAATAAAAGACAACATATCCCTGCCAATAGCTCAAAACTTGAAGGTGTTAGACCTGGGCATCACCTCCCCCATCAATAGACATGTTGAGAGAGAGCTGGCTTCAAGATTTGTAGAGTTACTTAGAATAGTTCCAAAAGACCCATTTAGAAGAGCTATGCAGCTAAGTGGAGGAAACAGGCAGAAAGTTGCTTTAGCCAAGCTCCTAGCCACCAGAGCTAATGTGCTGATACTAGATGAGCCAACCCACGGTATTGATGTTGGTACAAAAGTGGAGATCAGAAGATTTATGGTTGATTTGGCAAAAGAGGGAAAAGCAGTAGTGCTAATATCTTCAGAACTGCCAGAAGTTATAAACATGAGTGATAGGATACTTGTAATGAGAGAAGGAAAAATAGTTGCAGAATTCTTACGCGAGCAAGCAACAGAAGAGAGCATTGTCAAAGCAGCGATTCTGAAAGAAGCAAGCTAACCGTTTCTTGGTAGATGGCTGTTCATCGCCTTTCATCCTTGCTTGTTTTATACTTCTCAACAGCTTCTAGATCCATTGCCACTGGCTACGGGAGTTAATTACCTCTAGTCTAGAGGTTCATTCACCCGTTTGTCCCCAGATGCTCATTCTCATCTGCTTATATCCATTCATTGCATCTAGAGACTTTCTCCTCACCCACCCCCTCATTGACAGCACAGCCACCTCTGGAGCGGGTTCAATGGGCATTGGGGCCAACGGCACGAGCCCCTCAAGAGCTGCTAAACCAGTTTGTTGGGGCAATGCCCCTCATCAACAGCTGTAATAATGAGCAGAGTCAGGGATCATAAACCTAGCTCCTAAACATCAGCCACGAAACAGCCCCGAGTTTCTGAGAGTCGTAGGGCTTTGAACTACTAGATGACTAGCGGTGAGAGGGCTTGAGGGTAGTGTGGTGAGTCGCTCGTCAAGTATTAAAATGCTTATAGCTAATTACAGATATTGGTGAGTGGTGAGCGTTTTTAAGTATTGCTATTTATTATTAATTTGCTTGTGTGATTCCCTCTGGTTTTTCTCAGTTCTCTGAGTATTCTGATTTCCATTCTCTTCATGTATAGGGATAGTATTGCTAGTAAGAGGCTTTGGAACCCTGCTAGGGTTAGAATTATTGCTATCAATCCCTTGACGTAGTATTTTATCCCTGTGAAGAAGTAGTGATATGCTACGTAGAGTCCTAGGGGGAGGCCTGCTACGAGTGCTAGAGAGCCTAGGGTGAATATGAAGAATGTTGGGTTGTATCTCCAAGCCATTCTAATCATGTCTAGGAGGATTCTCGTTCCATGAAATATTTTCAGCTTCTTCCCCTTTTCATCAACCCTCTTCCTATACTTTATAGGAATTTCATGTACTTTGTACCCCTGGGAAACTATGTGTGAAACAATTTCAGACTCTATGCCAAAGCCCTTGGACTCGAAGTCAAGCTCCTTCAGCACATCAGCTCTCACAACATACATGCCGCTCAGCACGTCAGAAAGCCTTGTGCCGAACAATAGGTTGAAAACTGTTGTCAGAAATCTGTTGCCAAACCTATACAGAGGGCTTTGAGCACCGGGTTCAATGCTCTTCCTAGCCCCTATCACAAGGTCGTAGCCTTTGCTACACGCTACCTCAACAAGCTTGGGAATGTAGTTCGCAGGATAGGTGTAGTCCCCATCGAGAAAAACTATGTAGTCTACACCATCTGCAAGCCTAGCAGCAGTCTTAATAGCACTCACCTTGCCAACCCCATCCTGGTCAACAAGCCTCACACCCCTTGAAACAACAGCTTCTCTAGTCCCATCAGCAGAGCCACCATCAACAACAATAACCCTGCTCCTTGGGATGCCCTGGCTCAGAATCTCATCTATTACAAGCCCTATTGCCCTAACCTCGTTAAGTGTTGGCACAACGACAAGGTAACTTACATCACTACACCTCAAAATCTCTACCCTTGTCAACGAAAGAGCTGCTCTTATACTGCTGTAGTGTATGGAATAATTTAAAAACTTAAGCCTATTTATACAAAGAGCTGTGTGGTGTTGATCTATAGAGCTCTCAGCATACAACGGTTTTGGGATAACCCTTTCAATAGCTTCAGCACTTCTAGCCACACTAACATACATTTTCTTCGGCTTTAACCCACTCTTCGCTTTCTGGATAGGGCTCCTCGTTGTAGGTCTCTCAATAACCTTCACACCTGTTGTCGAGGGTTCTAAGCTCAGCGAGTTCTCTCTCAAAATAGTGCTGAACGTCTTTGAAAACGTTGCGAGAGTTGTTGAGGGGCTGAATGTTAGGGGTAGAACTGTTTTTGTGGAGAATGGGGGCGAGGTGTATATGGTTGTTGGAGAGGCTGGGAAAATAGATGTGAACAGGTTTGTTACTATGGATAGCAATAGAATAGCACTTGTATTCAAATCACCTATATCAAGAACTCATCTAGAGGACTACACAGATTTCTGCGGAGCTCTGGATCACATAGCTGTTGAGAGGCTTGGTATTGCAGAGTCCGTTGAGTGCGTGGATAGGGGTGGAGAGCTTTTTGCAAGGTTCAGAAAAATTAGGGTTTACCCTGTGAAGAGTCTTGAGAAAAGCATTGGCAGCATCTATGGGGTTATAGCAGCTTCTGTAGCAACCATTGCTAAGGGCGCTTCCAGTAGAATAGCCTCAGAAAGTTGTAGCGATGATGAGTGTGTGGTGTGGGTGGAGCTAGCTGGGGGTGGTTGAATTGGAGAGAAGCATTCTATTCAACACATTGCTAGCAATATTTATAACCATCACAACAGCTTTTCTGTGGATAGTTGGGGAGAGCAGAGCAGATGCATATATATCTATCTACACATTAGAATACCTAGTTCTAAAAGCTGTGATAAGACCAAAGAAAACTGTGAGAGACTTCATAGCAATAGCACTGCTAGCAACATTCATATTCTTCATCGCTAGAAGAGTTATTGAGGTTTTGGGAATATGAAAAAGTGCATACCACTACTACTTCTACTACTAACACTAACACAAAATGCAATTGCGTTAACAGAGTTTCCAAGACACATAGATCCATCAACAGCGCCCAGCACCACAAACATACTCGACTACCTAACACTACTACACACATCAAGCATGTACTTAGCGGAGCTAAACATAAATAGAGCAATCAACATGACCAGCACACTGAGAGAAGCCGCCATACCGCAGCAATTCAGAGACATCTTCAATAGAACACTCCAGCTCTACACACTATTCACAGTAGAGATCAATATGAGCATTAGATATACGAATTTATCTGAAGAAGCTCTTAAAAGCAATGACCTTGACAAATGCGGCTCCCTAATACTAGCTGCTCAACAACACCTAGGCAATGCTGAGCAGCTTTACACTCAGACACGCGATGTATTGAATTATTTGGTGGGGGCTGGTGGAGCAGTTGAAGAAACAATTAAAAGCACATTAAACAACATGGAGAAGGCTATCAGCTTTATTAGGAACAGAATCGATGCTGTGTCTAAGGAGCTTGAGGAGAGGAGGCACCTTCTCCTGAAGGAAGTTGAGCTAGAGGTGAAAGTCAACAAATCAAAGGTCTTTTACGGAGACTTCATTGAGATCAGAGGACGTGTTGAGGATCCATTGGGAGCCCCTCTAGGGAATAGAACCATAGCTATATATTACAATGCAACAATATACCGCAACACCTCAGCTTTATGGCTTGTGCAAAGCAGTGCACAGGGTTTTTTCAGAGCCTCTGTACCTGTTAAAGCATGTGGGGTTATAGCGATTCGCATAGCCTTCATCCCTCAGGGATTCGATGCCAATGTGTATAGATATACTGAGAAAGTAGTAAATGTAACGTCTCTCTGTATAGAACCCACTATAAGTGTTCATATGCAGCAGCCCCTACTCATTGGAGCAAATAACAGCATGTGTATAGAGTCCAGCATTCCTAATCTGAGAGTAAATATTTCATCCAAGGGCTTAGCCTTAAGTAAGCAAGTAGAGCTCTCTACTCATACCACTTGCTTAGGTATTCTAATACCTGCAAATGTGTCTGAAGGCATGTATAGGGTTGATATATTTTCAGAAGCTGAAAGAGGTGTTCCCCCCAAAGCACTTCACATTTATGTGAATGTGAGTAGGCTTGATGCGAACCTCTCTATAGAGCACCCAACAACATTTTTTGTAGGTGTTCCTCAAAGTATATGTGTGAAAACCTCTGTGAATTCCTCTGTTGAGATAATGCTTATAGAGCTAGGGAGGGTTGTGGCATTGAAGTCTTCTAATTCCTGTACAGACCTTTTGCTACCAATCTCTTACCTCGGTACTCAGCTAGACTTAGAGATCCATGTAACCCCCTATAACGCTACCTACAGATCTAAGGTGGTCAAGATCTCTATGCAAGTTCTAGACCCTATTCCAATAGCTGTAACTGTTTTGATAATTATTCTGATGGTGCTTGTCTATGGCAGGGGTGGTGCAAGGATCTCTAGCGCTGTAATGGCTATTCAGAGGCGTTCCGAGACCATTTATCAAATACTCTCACCTGTGATAAAGGAGTTTGTCGATTTCGTTAAGGCATTGACTGGTGTTGGGATTGAGGCTCACATGACTTTGAGGGAATATGTTAACAGTGCTTTGGATAGAGCGCCGCAGGAAATGCGCAGCGCTTTGCTCGCCGCTCTCAGAATTGCTGAGAACATTCTCTACGGCCCTCCAACACATGTTGAGGAGCTTGTCAAGAGGTTGAAGGAGGTTTTAAGCGGGTTAGTAAGGGTGTTGAGGCTGTGAGGATCTGGCTCTATATAGCTCTAGGGCTTCTAACAGCATTTGCAATAGCATCTGCAATTGCCTACTCAATACCTTCAGCAGATGACCTATCTCCCTACAACCCTCTCTGGAATGGGCTGGCAAAGCTTGCATCATATACAAATGCATCTATAATTGCATATAGCGATGCAAGGCATTTAAATGCAGAGACATCAGCGCTCTTCATAATAGGTCTGAGCAGAAACCTCACAGCTGAAGATGTCGAGGCTTTGAGAAGCTTTGTTGAGAATGGCGGCATCCTTGTGCTGGCTGATGAAAGGGTTGAGCTCAACAGCATCTTGAAGGGTTTGGGGATAGGGGCTGCAGTGAATGGGAGTCTCGTTGCAGATAAGGTGTTTTTCTATAAGACACCTTTCTTACCTGTGGCGAGAGCTAGTATAGCACAGCACAACCTCTCACTTTACCTCAACTACGCCTCATACCTAAACACCTATGGTGGGGGCAGGTGCATAGCCTACACATCGCCTTACAGCTTCGCGGATCTCGACATGGATGGCTCTAGAAATGATGCAGAACCTTATGGACCGCTCTGCATAGCCTACCTCCAAACACTTGGCAAGGGAGTTGTTTATGTGATCTCAGATTCCAGCCCCTTCATAAACTCAATGATTGATCTGGGTGACAATAAGCTTCTCCCACTGCTCTTAGCTAATGGCAGAGGT
>JAPWTX010000014.1 GCA_028275825.1 Ignisphaera sp.
ACCAATATGAAAAACAGTATGAAAGACGCATCAGAAGCTACATTAAGTACATTGAATACGAAGACCTCGACACATATGAATACGAAGAATAGCCCCATTGAGAGAATGAACACTAAGCATCTCTAAAACTGTTTATACATCTATCTCCCTAGATTATAAAACTTTATGTAAATCTGTAAAAGAGTTGCTAACCTTAGAAATAGGTGTTCAATACCTTTGAATTCTCAAATTAAACTGATTTTAAATCATATTTTTAGCTATGTGTATGTAGGATGAAATGCAAGGCTGTTCTTTATAGAGATCTGCAAAAATCTACAATTTCATTATCTATGTTTATCTTCTTTGTATTCTTCAAAAAAGTGTTATATGATATTCGTTATCCTTACCTTTTCTATAATCTTCCTATATAGCATTACCAATTTCATAAACAGTAAGATCCAGTACAGCAAGTATATCTTTGTATCATAATATCCTCTCTTTTAACTCGATTAAGAGTGTGTACAGCTGATGCTTCAAGCATATACCTAATACCTTCCAGTCTATATCACCTTTTATACCCTCCTCTTTAACGGTTTTAACACATTTATCAATTAAACTTCTTAGCCTCTCCATCTTCTACCTTCTAATCTCTTCTTCTAAAGCTTTCTCAACAACACTCCTAATATCTATACCGAGCTTCACAGCTTCCTCACTATGCTCTTTCCTGATCCCAATAGATAAATCAACAGTAGATACCCCACTACCTGCCGATAATATATACTGTGAATAGATATTTAGATACTACGGATACCATAGCTACATAGACATATAATACAGATACAAACGTCTTTCTCTACTACTCAGCATTGATCACCTCTATTCTACTATATATCTCCAGGACAAATCTTTTAGAATAAGTATACTCTCTGCCTCCTCACCGAGACCTATACTGGCAGTCAGGATAACTTCTTCTCTTCTATCAGCTTTAGCAATACAATATAATTGAGTTATGGCCTACTCAATTGTATTCGATCACTGCTTTTATATCTATGGTATAGGAGGTGAAGTCAGCATAGCTAAGGCTTGGTATGAAGTCCAAGGTTAGTGTTCCCATACTGTAAATCCCTAGATCTCTACATCTCCATACAACTACACTCCCACTTACATAGAATTCTATTGACCTGTTAATAGATGTGGATATCTAAGCTAATTCAGTGAATTTTGTTGGTGGAGGTATAAACTCGATCCCTAGATTTTAATCTTGGAATCCTCTATCACTTCTAAGCTAATTCTGATGGGTACTCTATAGGGTTTTGGCTTAGGTATCCTTATATACAACTCTCTAACATTTGTACCCTCTACACTGATATAAGTAGTATAGTAGATGAAAGTTTCATCCTTCTCAAAACCCTTCGATTCTACAACTGCATATCCCAACCTCTGACTAGGTAACAAAAATGACATGAAAAGTATTGTTAAGATCCCGATAGCTATTCCTATTCAATATTAATGCCGACCACAACCCTCTTTCCATGAAGCCCACATTTACAGAGTTTCCCTGACCATAACTTAATAATAACAGTAAGAACATTGATGCGATGCAAAATGTAGAGAATTTGAATCCAGTTGTCACACTATCAATAGCTAGTAAGAAAAGATGCAATCAGGCCGTTAACAGGCGTAGAAATAATGAATTTGATACTGTTAGTAAACATTGTTTGGTTTTCTATAGGTTTAGCGATATTAATAAAGAAAATTGATGAAGTGTGAAATCCAAATGAATAGATCTAACTAAGTAAATTAAAAAACTATTGATAATCAATTGCATAACTACATATTTTATTTAATTGGATCTGGAACTATAATCACTGTTGATACAATGTATATGAAAGCTATAAGCTTATTTACATGAGCTAGTATTGTCTTGATGAAAGATTTTTATCTATAAATTGGTATCTAATGAAGTTTGTAGCATTCTAGATCAACAGGTGCATCTGGGTTATCTAAGACTACCTTCTTTCTATAGGGATCTAGGTAGATACCTATTGCTTTAAATTTAACACCTTTTTCTTGAGCATGCCTAGCTATAGCATCTATCTCTTTATCCTCGTCGCAATAAAGCTGGAATTTCTTGACACTAGGTAATGCGCATATGAATACCACGAGAGATTCATAGCTATGCTTTGAAGCTATATCTGCAAGTAGTTTTAAGTGTTGTCTACCTCTAGGTGTTGGAGCATCAGGGTATCCAGCTACATCGCCTGGTAACCTAAGTACTGCACTCTTAATTTCCACCAAAATATACCTACCTCTACTCACCAGCAGGTAGTCAAGTACTCCTCCATCTACTCTCGGATACCTTTTAACGATTCTGAAACCTTGTAGCCATGGAAGAAGATCTCTATCTACAAGAACAGCGAAGACCTCTTCATGCATCTTCGTATCAACAATAGCTGCATAACCTTTATCCTTTATACCTACAAGTCTATAGCTAAGTTTCCTAGCATTGCCTCGATTCATCTTAGTTAGATAACCTGTACTACCTGGTTTCAAAAATTGCGAAAGTCTCCCACTATTACCTAAATAAGCTAGCGTCTCCTTGCCATTGATCTCAACGGCAACTGTAAATCTAGTGGTTCTCATCAGGATCTCACACTCGATCAATTCATCAATACTCATAACATCTATAGACGTAGTGCACCACCAAACCTATGTCCTTGTCTCTACATATTTAGTGCTCTGGTAGTCTGTAGAATAGATTGTCTGTAAGTATTTTGATATCCTCTTCGCTAAGGGTGTTTCCCAGGTCTTTAACTGCTTTCTGAAGTACTTCTCTTCTACTGGGTAAACCGGTGTATTTTCCGAAGAACCAGATAACGGAGTCTAGGTTTAGTGGGGGGACACTTGATAGTTTAGCTACATTGCTCCAGATAAACCTTATTGTATCTGCATATCTCATAAGAACTTCTCTACTAACCCTATGTGCATCAATTTCTAGCAATCCGGAGTAGTATGTGATCATGGCTACTCTCCCATCTACAGGTATTGGGATGTCCATAGGGATTTCAATAACCTCGCCAAGGGCTTTCCTAGCATAGTAAAGCATTTTAACAGCAAATACAACTGTTTTAGCATCTAGCTCAGAGTTAAGGCATTTACCAATAGCTTTCCATGCATCTACAAGAGACCCTCTGTAGATAGTATTCAAAAGTTCTCTACATCTAATCGCTCTTAAAATTCTAGAGAATTTCTGACCCACCAAAACCTTGTTGAACCTCTCGATAAAATCTTTGAACAGATGCTCAGGACTGGACAACGCTTCACCACATTTATCTGCAAAATAGTGAGAAAACTTCTCCCAATACTCTTCACCACTCATAACAAGCCTATAGCTAACTAGAGCATTTAGCACAACTAGTAGTTGTGTATATCTAGAACATCTCTGAACAAGATTCTTAATAGAGATGAACTGGGGATCTACATCCTCAAAAATCAAGATCTTCTCTCTACCAAAAGATCTAAAGATAGAGCTAAGCATAGAGATTCTCAAACTATTAACAGAGACAACATTCATATCAATACCCGCATCTAAGCACTTAAACATTTAACAAAAAGAAATAGATATAATAAATACTTTGAAAACATCAAACCTCTGTGAACACTTTATAGAGATACCCATGTAGAGTATACAGCTGAGAAACACTACATACCTCTACCTCCAGCAACTATTATTCTAGCTACAGAGATCCTAGGCGCGTTGAACAATTTTGCCGAGAAAACCATGGAAAAGAGTACTTCAGCCCATTTCCACGATTTCAACAAGAATATATGCATGGTTTTAGCAGGTTCTGAAATAGGTGTTCTATACAATATTCTCCAGAACCCTGGAAGCTCTCTATGGTAAACTAAAGGTGAGCTAGAGAGGGTGGAGAAGAAAGTGATCGGCGATAGAGTATTCCACGATATATTGAGAGAGTTAAGAAGACGCAGTACTATAGATGAGAACAACGGGTTCGCAGACTCTATATACAGAAAAGCATTGCTAGAGCTATAGAATAGAGATGCCGTTAATTTCTCAAACTATAGGGTCGCGGCTCGCAAATTGAGCCATGGTGTAATCAACCTTGAATCAACTCCTTGGCACTGTTCTTTTATGTTTTCAAATAATGTTTTAAGGAATTTGCTACACATTTTTTGTATAGAGGTTGTCTTAAATGAATGTGTTAATTGCTTTGTGGAGGTTTAGTGGTGTCATAGCTATGGTGCTAGCGTGGATTGTCATAGCTTTAGCTGTGTTGAAGAATCCTTGGTTTAATGTATTCAAGCATGCTTTAAGCGATCTTGGAGGTCCATTGGCGAATACGCCTCAGATCTACAATCTTGGCCTTATAGCTACAGGTATTACTATATGCTTGTACTCTTTGTATATAACCTACGCTTCTGAAGCTAAGGTTCTGGTGTTTGCATCAGCTCTACTCTTTGTAGCAGGTGTATTCCTAGCACTTATAGGTATCTACCCATCTGGTACAAGGCCACATACATTTGTCTCTACATGGTTCTTTATACAAGTGCTTATAGCAATAATTGCAACTGCTTTAGATATGACACTTGAGAAGAGCTTCTATCACGCAACAGCGCTTTGGATTATATCAATTGTAGGCCCTGTTGGAGCACTGCTCATAAAATGGCCTTCGGTAGCGCTTCAAGAGATATATGGAATTGTTTTGATAGACATAGCTGTTATCATAATGACTACCAAGATTTAGGGTTTGTCTAGCTCATGTCCAACGCTTTTTTAAGTTCTTTCACAAGTTCTTTAGATACCCTTCCATTTCTACCACCCATGCATACAGCAGTTCTCACCCCTATCACATCAAACCCCAGCTCTTTTAGCATCCCCATGTAACTCTTTTTAATGCCTCCAGCCACTGCTACCAACAATCCACAGTTCTTTGCTTTCACAACAAATTTCTGTAAGTAGCTTTTTTGGAGAAGCTCTGGAGTTGTGTAAGAGCCTTTAATGAGTGTATCAATCATAACTCCGTGGGCACCAAATCTTGTTGCATAGTCAATGAGTTGCAAGGGCTCTACAGAATTATGTGCTGCGTAATCAGCATAGCCTACTAAAACCACCCTGGCTTTTGAGGTATTCTCAACAACTTCCCTCACAATCCCCTCAACATCTTCCAGGCTTCCAGAGGCTATCCCAACCTTCACGTAGTTTACAATGGCATCTAAAGCCGATGCTATATAGCCTATTTCAGGGGTGTACCTATGGATATCCCCTATAGCAACACTACACTCCCTTAAACCCTTAACAGCCTTTGCAACCTCCTTAACAACACCTATTCTTGGAAGACCAAGACTACCTGAAGCAGGATCCTTAACATCTATAATATCTGCACCACCATCTAGAGCCTCTACAACCTCACTCAAATCCTTCACAGAGACGAGTAGCTTAGGAGACATGGGTACGAGCCTCTGTCACAAGCACTGCACCAAGGTCATATACAAGATTCTTCACAAAGCTTTTAACTCTATCTAAAGCCTGTAAAGGGTTTTTCACCTCACCTACAACAATAACCTTCTCCGAATATGGAAACACAATAATGTCTTCACTCAACTCTGCAAAAGGTGTAAAACCTCTCTCAGCTTTTACATAGTATGAGTACCCTGTTACCACATCCCCAGCATATGTAACAGCATCGCTGAGCAATGCATTCTCTACAATGCCTTGAGACAGTTTTTGAAAGAGCTTAGCTAGAGAAACAATAGCTGTTGTTGGTCTCGGATTAACCTCTACAACAAATGGTTCTCCACCGCTCCACACAACATCAACACCAACAAAGCCGCGAAGCCCTGGAATACACATCTTCAGCTTACTAATAATAGCCCTGCCCGAGTCTCTAAACACATTGCTTCTCAAAGGCGTTAGACCTCCGAAGAACCTCAGCTTCCCATCCATGGAGCTTATGAGCTGTAGATTTGCTGAATAAAGTAATGATTCATCGCTACCGTAAAAAGCAAGCACACTTCCATGAACCCCCTCTACAAATCTTTGCACAACAACCTCATGTTCCGAAGAACACTCTGCAACACCTTGCACAACTCTATTCAATTCACTAGGGCTCCTAATCACCTCAACACATGCTGCACCTGTTAACAGAGTTGGCTTTACCACTACAGGTAAAGACATTTCCTCCCCAACCACATCACTATAAACATTAACGAGCCTTGTATCAGGTGTTGAAATGCCACACTCTCTAAGAACTTGAATAGCTGTATACTTATTCGAAAGCACCTCTATTAGATGTGGCGAGGGCTGCAAAAGCTCTGCATGAAGAGTTCTAGTAATCTCTACAAGTTCTTTTGGAGGGGCTACTACAACAGCATAGTCAAAATCTTTTGAAAGCCTTTCTAAATTGTCTATGCAGTTCTGAGGATCCACCTCAACTATGCTAGCTGGAAAAAACTGTAACCAAGGTCACTACTCACAGAAATATTTACATCAAGACCTGCACTAGTTAAGAAGTTGCTAAGGGCATGCACCATTGCATAACCTTCAACAAGTATATCCCTGTAGAGCTCTGCTACCTCTCTTCTAAAGCACGTAACTAGATACTCAACTACCAATACTCTCATCGGATTCAGCCCTTAACCATATCCATGTTGATCTATAAACATAGATCCACACCCAATACTAATAACCATGCTTGCAAAGCATTTGGAAGGAACTTCACCAGAATCTACAGCTGAATTAGATTCTCTTTTCTCCTAGCCAGATACTTGTATGCAGTATACACTGTGTAGACAGCTGGAAATATCTCTTTAGCAACTTCTATAGGTCCATAGAGCAGGAAATCCGCTCCCAGCGCGATTGACATAGTGTTCGATGTTAGCTCACATGCTTTATACCCTTCAGCACCAAACCTTTCCTTAAATGCTTTCCTCTGAGAGGATACAGCATTGTGTGCTCCCATACCAGCTGGCAAGCCATACCTAGCCTTAACCTCTATTAGCGCTTTACAAGCTGCTGAAAGACTCGGTATATCGATTACGAAGGTATCTACAAGGAGCTTTTCAATGCCATAGGTACTCGCCTTTGAGAGCACTGTTTCAAGGGCTTTGAGCCTCGCATCTACATCTATAACCCTGTCCGTGTAGAGAAGTGCCACAACAGCCTTAATTTCGTATTCCTGCAGAAGCTTGTACTCATCATCCTTAGACTTAGCTGTGACTGAATTATATGCAACCCTACTCAAAAGCCCTGCCTCCTTAGCAAAATGAAAACCGGCCTTAGCAACTTCTATAGCTGGAGAGTCTATGAATATAGGTAGCTTTGTTGTATTGGCAACAAACTCAAGGTATCTAGCCATAGCCTCAGGACTCTCAGCAGTAACATCGATAACTGCAGGTATTCTAGTCTTAGATGAAACATCCTCCACAGCCTTAATAAGCTCCTCCGCCTTACTCCTATCAAAATCACCCCTCTTAGGATCAGAAACAACTTTGTGACCATGATAAAACATTGTACCTACCAAAACAGGCGGATTTTCAAAAGCCTGCCCCCCAATCTTCACACCACCAATTTCAAAAACCTTTTGCTGAACTCTATACATAAACATCTCTGACCACCATACTACAGCATCCTTAAATCGCTAAAAAATAAGCTTTTCTTCAGCTTGACACATGCCATCTGAGGAGCATTCGATGTGGCCAGAGATCCCCACATCTCAACCAGTTCATGTGGTTTCCAATCCAGCATCCAAATACTTGGAGACAACAACATTTTTCAATTACTCATCACCAAAAGCACTCAAAGTAGAGGAAGTTCATAGGCTTTTCTACTCATCCCCACCTTAAAAGGCGAGGCTTTCAGATGTAACGTTCTTAATTAGAGTGGTGAGAGCTTTATGTAAAAAATCTCCTTTTCTACATCTTTACAATACTTTGCAATGCTTTCGCTGAGTTTTGCAGACATTGTACATGGTATTATGACTTCTGAGCCTTTGCTCAGAACTTTAGCGAATTCAGCGGGAACTTCGCTTATTGGTATCTCTCCAATTCCACTACATATTGCAATATGTGTCAGGAAGTGTCTATATGTTTGAATGTCTGGAGGTTCGACCTTGCATAAACTGATCCTAGCTTTCAACAACTTTTACAACCTTTGAAACCTTCTGTTTTACATAGCCTAGTGCTAAGAGCAGGCCATATATTATAGCCTCTGGCCTAGCTGGACAGCCAGGGACATAAACTACTTTGTCAATTTCAACTCCTTGTTGTTTCAAGACTCCTTGGAACTTTTCAAAGCCCCCTATTGTTGAGTACGTGTTCCACCAAATTCCCCCTCCAACAGCGCACGAACCTATTGCAACAACTATTCTTGGCCTTGGCACAGCTTTCAAAGTCTTTACAACCTTTGGCAAAGCCTCCCTCGTTACTGGACCTGTAAATAAAACCACGTCAGCATGCCTTGGAGATGCAACGAGCTTTACCCCAAACCTCTCAGCATCAAAAAATGGTGTTAAAGCATCGAGTATCTCAATATCGCATGCATTGCAAGAACCGCTATTCAAGTGATATACCCAGGGGCTTCTCCTAACGCCCCTAAGCCTCTCCTCTAATTTCATGTGCTTGCACCAAACCTCATACCAAATGCCTTAACAGCTCTCTTCTTCCTACACTCAGGACATATATTTGCATACTCCTCAGTAATAGGCTGCATCTTCATAACATCTCTAATCTCTGCTGTTGCAACAAATGGTTTGCCGCATATGGCGCACTTACTCATTTTGTGTATAACATCCTCCTTCAAGTCTTCAACACTTGTTGCTGCAAGTTCAAACTCCTTAGTTACTATAATGGCATTTGCAGGACATGTATCTGCACACATTCCACAGAATATGCATCTCCCTTTAAAGTACTCTAACACTATTTTCTCTCCCTCAAGCCTCATGGTTAATGCGTTTGGTGGGCAGACCAATGTGCATGCCCCACAACCCCAGCACTTTGCAGGGTCTATACTTATAGCACCTCTAAACGATTCTGTAAGCAGTGGTGGGCCAAATGGGTATTTCTTTGTGACCCGCCCCACTTTCAATGCTATTGTAAGCAGTTTTAGAGGGCTTGCAATTCTACTTATTTGCATACCTCCTACCCTCAAATAAACTTGCAAATCTTCTGAAGCCAGACCTCACATCACGTATGACCACTGCTCTGTCTGTGCAAGAGAAGCACGGATCAATGCTAGCAATTGTTAGAAATGCATCTGCTAAAGGTGTGTTTCTAAGCATTATCTTTAACGCTGGGATGTTTTGATATGTTGGTGCTCTAACTCTCCATCTATAAGGCCTTCCATGCCCTGTTATGATGAAGTGTACATCCTCTCCCCTGGGAGCCTCAACAGCTCCCACAGCTTTTCTAAATGATGGGATTTCATAGGACTCCACAGCTATAGACCCCCTGGGCAACGCATCTAGAAGTTGCTCAACTATGCTAATGCTCTCAAAAACCTCATCAACTCTAACTAAAAGCCTAGCCAAGTTGTCGCCTTCGCTATAGACAGGCACCTTAAATGAGGCAAGCCTATATGCAAAATATGGGTAATCCTTCCTAACATCTCTCCTAAGTCCCGAACCCCTTGCTGTAGGACCCACTACACTTAAAGCCCTCGCATCATCTTTAGGCAAAACACCTGTACCCGTAGCCCTCTTCACTATTTCAGGTACAGATGTGAAGACCTCTACAAACCTCTTAAACTCCTCTCTAACATTCCTCAAAACATCTAACGCCTTCTTCTTCTTAGACTCATCTATATCCCTTCTAACACCACCAACAATGTTGATTCCATACGTTTTTCTAGACCCTGTCAAAAGCTCTGCCAGTACCATTATAGGCTCTCTTATTCTCCATATATGCATGAAGCCAGCATCGTACCCTAGAATGTGTGCTGCTACTCCGAGCCATAGGAGGTGGCTATGTATTCTCTCAATCTCTAGCACTATAGATCTTATGAATTGTGCTCTTTCTGGCACCTCTATCTTAGCAGCTCTTTCAACTGTAAGCACATAGCATGAAGAGTGAACAAAGCCACATATACCACATATTCTCTCGGCTAGAAACGGAATGGTTTTGTATGTAAATCTCGGAGACTCGGCAAGCTTCTCAATACCTCTATGCACATGAAATCCTCTGTAAAAAACATCTACAACCCTCTCACCTTCAACATAAAGCTCGAAGTACTCTGGCTCATGAAGTATTGGGTGGTAGGGACCAACAGGAAGCCCAACTTCACTTGGAAGCTCCTTGCCAAAATTCTCAACACTGCTCGGAGGTCTATAATCGTATGGCACATCCTTTCTCAACGGATATACAGCATTGGGCCAGTCCTGAGGAAGAACAAGCCTCGGTTTTGACTCATGACCCAATATATGCAATCCCAGCATATCTCGTGCCTCCAGTTCACACCACTCAGCTGCAGGAACCTCACTAGCTATCGATGGAAGCGCCTCGCCCTCGAGGCTTGAAATCCTTAAAACAACATCTATACCCTTCTCATCAAGTCCAAATATGTGGTACACAGCAAATCTGCTATTTATGCTCCTCTCATCCACGCCTGCACAAGTCTTTAAAAATGCGCCAGCGTTGTAAAGCCACTTAGCGAATTCTTTCACTCTCTCCTTCGGGATTTCAACAAATACAGCCGTGTCAGTGATAGTCTCTACCACACCCCCAAACTCCACTACTTTACCCTCAATCTCCTTTACAACATCTTTCATACTCATACCAGCCTCACTACAAATATCATTGCTACAAACATCAAAAATATCAGTATAAGCATTACTTTGAGAAGAGTTATAGGCCCTACATCAACTCTTGTCCTACCAAGCATAACACTAACAACTCCAAGCACTATCCATGTAATGGGTGTTAGTAGCAACGTTATTAACGATGCAAACCCTGTACCAGCTATGCCAATGAGTTTAAGAAGAGTATAGCTAAGAATTTCAGCTAGCACATATCTCCTAATATGCAAAGAATACGATGTAGTTGCGAGTAGAGGTCCTGAAAGCTCTATATACACACCACTTGCAATTTCAGGCTCAGCCTCAGCAATGTCAAATGGTGTTCTACCGCTGAGAACATAGCATGAGAGAGCAGCTATGCAGAAAAGCAGCATCTTTATTATTATCGGTTCTTCAACCAGCAGCATTATTGCTAATGAGGATAGGAAAAAGCCTTCTACAGCTAGCGTGACGTAGAATTCTCTGAAGGCTCCTATAGAAGAGAATGGGTTATCCAAAGATATTGCTCTAATCAATGAAAAGGCTGAGGATATCGATAGAAATGTTATGAGCAGTGCGATGACCCACTCCAATTGGGGGGTTATGAGAAATATCTGGAGTATGACCACTGTTATCGATACGAATAAAAGCTCGAGTATTGTTATCAAGGCCATGCCATAACTCGTTAATACAAGTTCTTTACTAAACAGCTTAATGAGGTCAAACCAGCTTTGCAAAAAGCTTCTGGCAAGACCTAGGGGACCTATTCTTGATTGTATTGCCGCTTTAACCTTTCTCTCAATACTATCATATATAGGGGCTACGAGGAAAGGTATAGCTGTTATTAGTGCAAGGCTAGTGTAGTCCAATTATTATCACCATAAAGAGCAGTGCCATTGTTAAAGCTACTCCAGCCCAGAGAGAGGCAAGTAGCAGTGATTTTTCAAACGCTCGTTGAATACTCTGTATACCTAAAGCAAGTTTTTGCTCCCCCCTAGCCACATTTTCTTCAATGCTGTGAAAGTAGAAAACCTTTCTAATTTTCTCAAAATTTGAAAGGTAGGACATTATCTGGGGAGGTCTAAACTTAACATCGATCTTAATTGTATAGATAGCTTTAGATGTAACAGGTTTTCTTTCCGGCTTACTCTCTTCTTCACTATCTTTATTGCCAGACTTTCTCTGGCTCACGGCCTTGCACCACCAAGCCAGCTTTCATCAACTCTAAACACTTTTTGACTTCTATAGATTGTATAGAGTATTATTGCTAGGAAAGCTGCTGAGAGCGCTACAATGAATAGTAGAATCTGTGCATAGACCACTAGTTGTGTAAGTGTAATATAAGCTGTGATAGCAATTGAGATAATTATTGTTGTGAGTATAGGTAATGTTAGCTGCTTTAGCTCTTCCAAACCTCCACGAAGAGGTACTCTAATAGCTGATGAACCAAAGTGTGTCAAGAGATATTTAGCTCCATAGCCTACGCTAAGAGCTATTTCAATTGCTATAACTACAAGCAACACCACAGCAGAAAAGGCTGTGCCAAGTTTACTTGTTATGGAGAGTATTGTTGTGAACTTAGCTATAAAGCCTGGTAATGGAGGTGCCCCTATTAAGGATAGTATTGCCAGTAAAGCAGTAGTGCTCTCAAGTGAATAGAGTCGCGATATATAGCCTAAGCTTCCTATGTCTCTTGTATGGGCAATTATTTCAACAACTCCAGAGTCCATGAATAGAGAGGCCTTGAAGAAAGCATGTGCCACAATATAGAATAGCGCTGCCTGTAGAGCCTCTACAGAGTTAAATCCAATGTAAAATCCTAGCAGGATAGCCATAACACTTGTATGCGATATTGTGCTATAAGCTAAAATCCTCTTGATGTCTACCTGTGCAAGTGCTTGAAGACCACCATATACAGCAGTTATGCTACCGCACACCATCAGCATATAGGCATACATTTTGACATCAATTGGATACAAAGTTAATAGGTATAATCCATATATTCCCATCTTAACCATGAGACCTGAGAGCATGGCTGAAGCTGGTGCAGGTGCTAGTGAATGTGCATCTGGAAGCCAGAAGTGCAGAGGTGCTACAGCTGCCTTAGCCAAGAAGCCTATCATACAAAGTATTGTGAGTATTGATGAGCCTTGTATAGCTGGGGCAATACTAGCTATATTTACTGAAAAAGCTTTTTCAACACCTGTTAGAGCAACTAGAGTAAATAGTGTTATGTCTGCGGGAACCATTGAAACTAAGAGATATCTTACCCCAGCTTCAAGCGCTTCTCTAGCACCTTGAATAAGCCAGTCGAAAGCTATTAAGACAAATCCTATGAGCTCTGCTATAATCCAGCATGTAACGAACTCTATTAAGTATCTAGATACAAAGGTGAAGGTTATTGAAAGTGAGAATGCGTCTATGAGTAGCTGTAGATATGGAAAACCATATTTGAATTTAACATAATTTGTGGTGTAGATAGTTACTAAAGCAGCTATTATACTACTAGATACTGCCAGCACCCTGGCAAACAGGTTTTCTATTGCTATAGAGGAGTAGAGTGAGATGAGTGCAAATCCGAGTACACGAAGCGAAACACCTAGTCTCTTATCAAACACCTTTGTTGTTCCTCCAAGGAGCACTAAAAGTGTTGAAAAAACGTAGACAAGGTATCTATATAGATCCTCCAAAGCTCATCACTGCTTTCATAATTCTCGTTAAAGCCCTTTTCTTAGCTTCATCAAAAACTGCTTGCGGCACCCCAATAACTATCGCTTTGGTGGGGCACATAGCTACACATGCAGGCTCTAAGCCATCTCCTCTAAGCTGTTTACACAAATCGCATTTGGTTGAAGTTTTTGTAATGATGCTTAGCTCAGGTATTCCATAGGGACAGGCATAGAGGCAAGCCATACAGCCTATGCATCTAGATCCATCAACATACACAGCTCCACTATCATCTCTTCTCATAGCCTTTGTAGGGCAAACCTCTACACACGGTGCTTTTGCGCAGTGAAAGCATGATATGGGTTTTACTAGTCCTCCACCTATATCATAAAGTTTTATGAAGGAAACCCCTTCGTGTATAAAATCACATACAGCTGAGCACACCCCACAACCAATGCACTTGTTGTAGTCTATCCATCTTAGTAGAGTTGGGTTTCCAGATGATTTATCCATGTTTTAAACACCTCTAAGAAACCTCTCCACATCCCTCGCGGTATAGAGTCCATGTTTACAGGCTTCGCCAAGTTTTGTTGGGCCTGTGAGTACATCTCCTGCTACAAACATGTTAGTGTTTCCAAGTCTATACCCTTTAGAAATTATGTAGCCTCTTTCATCAAGGAATTGCTTAAACTCTGCACACTCCTGAGTAAAGGGAGGTGTTGACACTTCTCCTATAGCGGGAATAACTAGATCTGCTTCTATAGTGAATTCACTGCCTGGTATAGGTATGGGTGCGGGTCTGCCTGTTTTATCTGGAGGACCTAATCTCATTCTCTGAAACTCTACAGCCTTTACAAATCCATTCTCAACTATTATCTTTGTTGGTGCTGCTAGCTCAAGCCATTTCACGCCTTTGGCTATGAGGTCATCTACATAATATTCGCCAGCAGGAGCCTCTTTCTTAGTTCTTCTGTAAATTAAATAAACTTCCTCAGCACCAAGCCTCAAAGCCTCTTCAGCTGCATCAACAGCACTAAGACCTGCACCAACTACGACAACTCTTTTTGGCTTTGTCCAAAACTCTTCAGCAAGACCATGCTCAGCTAGTCTAAGCTTGTATAGAAAGGTGAGGGCATCCACAACACCCTTAGCATCCTCACCTGGCACGCCAAGCTTTCTAGATCTCCAAGTGCCAGTAGTTATAACCACAGCGCTATACTCTTTCACAATATTCCGCAAATCCACAACATGCTTAACAAAGTCATCGCCTTCATCATGCCTCTCGCCACACATCACCTTAGTATTTAGATATAATTTTACCCCAAAGCTTTTCACCAAGTCCTCAACACCTTCATCAATATTATTATAGGGTATTCTATATGATGGTATAGCTAGCGCTGCAAGTCCTCCAGCTACTGGCTGCTTATCATATACATCAACTTCAAACCCTTTGCAAGTAAGGTAGCCAGCTGCTGAGAGCCCTGCAATACCTGCACCTATAATTGCCACTCTCTTTCCCATTGAAGTTGGTTTTGATTTGCAGAGAAATGCAAATTTCATTATGATCACCTCTCACAGCATTTATGATCCAGAGCTTAAGAACGCATAATAAGCTTTATACCCTTCAATAACATTGTATCCAATTTCGTTTATAAATTTTCTAGCACTTGGGCTAAGCATATAAAGCGCACCAATAGCAATTAAAATTACTACGCATAGAGCTATGGTTATGTCTGCAAGCATGCTATTTCTGAGTCTAGGATCTTCCCTAATCTTCTCCACAGGCTTAAGGGTGCTGAACAACATTTTGAAGTAGCCTATAGCAGATATGCCTGTGGCTAGCACTAGTATAACAACTCCATATATCTTTCCTGTATCGAGAAATGCCTTAAATATTAAATACTTGCTCCAAAAGCCTAATAACGGTGGTACACCAATCAAATTGAGCATAGCTATTATTATGCCTGCCAATGCCACTCTATACTTTCTTAAAACTCCAAGAGTATTTATAGATCTGCCCACAGCCACTATTGCTATGCCTGCGCTGTAGAACAGTAGTGATTCTGCAAAGGAGTTAGATATTGTATGAAGAATGGCAGCAGATATGCCTTCTCCACTGTCTAGTGAAAGAGCCATGAATATGAGTCCTAAATGGCTAATTGTGCTATATGCTATAAACTTTTTAACATCCTCTTGAAGTAGTAAAAGAAATACTCCTATGAAGACAGATATTGCCCCCAGTATCTGAAATATTTCAAGTGTATATGATCTAAACTGCAAAGCGATTGAGCCTTGGCCAAAGAATGTGTAAAACATTCTTATAGCTCCATAAACCCCTATCAAATCTATTACACCAACGAAAACTGCTGAAATGGGTGTGGGAGCCTCTGGCACAGCATCAGGAAGCCAGAAGTAGTTTGGGAATATAGCAGCTTTAAAGGTCCAGGTCCAGCTAGCTAAAGCTATCATCATTGCCGATGCTATCGCCACATTCCCAACAACACCTCCACTAAACTGCGTTACAGCATTAAGATCCCTCGCCTTGAGCGCTATATCAGCCATAGTAAGGGTTCCAAAAGATGCATATGCTACGAATGCTGATAATAGGTAGAAGCTTGAGGAGATTATGCCTGTGAATGCAAATCTTATTGCTGCCTCGATGGACTTTGGGCTGTCTCTAAAGTAAGCAACGAGAGAGTATGATGAGAGGGAGAGCACTTCGAGCATTACAAAGAAGTTAAAGTAATCACCTGTATATAGACATCCCAGAGAGCCTGCTAAGAGCGTTAGAAAGAGTGTGTAGTATAGGTATGTTCTTGGAAAATTCATGTACCAAGCACTATATATGCCTGACAAAAGCATTATTGATGTTGCTAAAAGTCCGAGAAGAGCGTTGAGATTATCAATCTCATATGCTATTCCCAGTGGCGCTGGATATCCGCCGAAGAAGTATAGTTGAATACCTTCATCCACCACTTTATGCATTATATAAGCCGAGATTGCAAACACTATAGCTGTATTGACAATTGCAAACACTTTAAAGAACTTGTTACTCCTGATCACCAGTCCTAAAGCTGCTGTTAAAAATGCTACTGCTATTAGGTAAAGAGGGGCTATACCTGTTAAGGGGTCTTGCAGAGTGCTCAACTATAGTCACCCAAAGATTTTTGCAGCATATTCTTCAAACACTTTTGAAATCTCCTCACGAGCTTTTTCAGGCTCAATTGTTGTAGCGTAGATCCAGTGCACATAGAATAGGTGTCTCTTTTCATCTACATCAACAACACAAGTACCAGGAGTGTTGGTTATGGAGCCTGCTATTAGTGTCATTCCATAATCTGTTTTAACACTGTAAGGAACTTTAACTATAGCTGGTTTTATATCGAGTTTGCGGCTAAGAACTATCTTAATTACTTGCTTATGTGCTTTATACTCCTCTATAATCATGTAGCGGAAGTAGTACAGCAACAGGTATGCAAAGCTCTTGAGATCATGAGCACCGAGATTTCTTTGTATTAGAAATGGTGTTGACAATGCTGCTAGCAATGCTGAGGCTATAAATCCAAGTGTGAGGCTGAATTCTGTTGTTGATGCTGTAAACATTATGTAGAAAGCGTATATATATAGAAATACTGCTATGAACCTTGTTAACTTCTTCATATCTTCACCCTCCTCGTACTTGTTGAACCATAGTATTTATAGTAAAGCATTATCAATCCTACTAAGAACATGTTAACTGCAAGACCTATTACTACTGCTGTGAGTACAAGGGCTTGTGGCACCGGATCCACGGCTTCACTAACAAATCTCTTTAAATCCTCTACACTCTGAGGTGGTGAAGGCATTACGGCTATGGATGGGTATCCTAAGGGGGTTCTTCTAAACCCAATTAGTATAGCGAAACTGTTTACACTATCTGAGAATATTGTTAAGGCTATGAACTTCTTTACTAGTGAAGGCTTTGCAAAAACTCCGTAAAGCGATATGGCTATGTTTATTATGAAGGAAATCATTATTGTTGTGAGTAAGAATGTTGTTGCACTACTCATGCTCTCCACCCCCAATTATAGCTTTCAGCTCCTCTTCTCTCAATAGCAATAAGACCACTCCTAGGGTTAAGCCACCTATTACAGCTATGGATTCTGAGAGATTGAAGAAGAATAGTATTCCTGCAAGTGGCCTGTCAAGAAACCATGAGGGCATGGAATACTGGGAGTTTATCCTAGGCATGTTTTGAAATATATATGCGTATCCCCCTAGCAGTACAGCTTTAACTAGTAGATACACTGAGACCACAACTATTGCGAGCAATCCTATGCATCTAATTGCAAGCAATCTGTTTAGTGTGAGTTTCTTCTGCTGGAAGAACTCTATGGAAAACGCTATTGCAAGCAATGTCATTGCCACAGTCATGAATGACCCTCCCTGGAATCCCCCTCCTGGGGATAAGTGGCCGTGAAACGCTAGTGAAGCTCCTGCAACTAGTATGAGTGGAGCGACAAGCTTTGTCGAAGTTTTGACAATTATTGAAAGACCCTTTGAGCTCACCCCCTGAACCACATTTGCACCTCTAAACAGTGCTATAAGACCTACTATTGCTATGAATAGTACTGATGTTTCAAAGTAAGTGTCTAACCCTCTGAAATCCCATACAATGGCTGTTACAGCCTCTGGTGACATAGCACTGTAAACTATTTTCCATGGATTATACGTGTAGTTTAGAAATGATACTGCAAGTGGTCTCAGATTAAGTGTTGCTATTGGTCCGAGACCCCCATAGACAATCAAATATGAAAGCAATAGGGCGAGCATTGCCATGGAGACTCCTATTGCTATGTCAGAGAGTCTCATTCTTCATACCTCTCAGTCTTTTTAATCAATATTATTGTGATTAGAGGCAGTATACCTACTGATACAGGGAGATATACAAGCACTATGTCAGGAGCCATGAGGAGGTAATATATTAGAGCATAGCATGTGCTTTGCAAAGCTGAAAACAATGTAGCTATTAGCATGTCTCTCTCCTGTACTGCAAGCCATGTTGCTACAATGCTTATTAGAGCAGCTACAAACGCCATGATTACAGGTAGCATCTCACTCACTACTATCACCTCTCTTCTCAGCCAATGCATCATATGTTATTGGTTGGAGTGGTGCTGCTCTTGCTCTGTAAGCTGCTCTCGCAAGTGCGTGAGAACCTGCTTGTGACAGTATCATGGTTACAATGCTTGTAGTAAAAGCAACACCAGCTAAAATGAATCTCGTTTCTCCCAAGGGCTCATAGCCTATGGCTAGCAAGGCTGCTCCAAGCATTGGAACTACAGCGCCACCTATAGCCCCAACTGTTGCGGCATGGAGTCTTGTGAAGAAGTTGGGAAGCCTTATTAAACCTATTGCTGCTACAAAATCGCAGAAAACCCCTATTGCTATTAGTGTTAGCCCAGCTGATGCAAGCACCATGTCTATCAATTTAGCCGCCCACCTCCTTAGCTTCCAAGTACTTTGCAACATATATGTCTAAAGCGTAGATCCATAGTGCTAGAGAAAGAGCGCATACAGCCATCATTGGAGAGTTTAGATATATGGAGAGAATTAGCATGAAGGCTGCCAAGTCATAGCCAAGAGAATCCAAGGCAAGCACTCTATCAGGAATTGTAGGACCCTTTAGAACTCTCACAATGTATAGAGCGAAGGAAATCAGATAAAGCGCTAATAGTGTCGTAAGTACCGTCAAAATAATGTCATAGGGAGTCAAACATGTGCACCAAAGCCTAGCCCTAGTTAATTAACTAAAATACATTTAGTCAATTGACTGAGGTATAAAAACTTTTAGTATAGTTATTGATATGAAACTAGGTAAGTAAGCTATTCCGACACTACCTTATAATTGCTATAAATATGTCATTAACATTAGTGCCTGTATATCCAGTTATAATAGCTCTGCTTAGCTTCGATAAGATTGTGTAGCTATCGTTATTATTTAAGTAGGCTAGGGGGTCTAAACCCTTTGACACAGCTTCGTAATACATCGAGCCGTCAATTATAGCGCCTGCAGCAGGACTTACGCCATCAATTCCATCAGAACCTATGCATATAGCCACAGCATTGTTCATCCCCCTAATTGATACTGCTAGCGATAGGCAGAGCTCTTGGTTACGACCCCCAGTGCCACTTCCTCTAACTGTGACCACGGTTTCTCCACCTGCAAGCAGAGCAGCAGGCTTTTGTATTGGGAGAGAGTGCAGATCTATGCTTTTGATTATTGATGCCAGTACCCTGCCAACTTCTCTTGCCTCCCCCTCAAGCATTGATGTAAGTATCAATGTATTGAACCCAGCTTCCCTAGCTCTACGAGCCATAGCCTCCAATACAATCCTATTGCTCGCTACAATAATATTGACAACATTATTAAATATGGGGTTACCAGGTTTTGGGGTATCTTCTAAAGAGCTTGAAAGTCCCTTCTCAATAATGCCCCTCATGTTCTTCCCCAGTTCACTCCAAAGCCCATACTTAACCAGAATCTTATAGACATCTGCAAATGTGGTTTCATCTGGTGCAGTAGGTCCTGAAGCTATTGTATCAAGTCTATCACCAACAACATCGCTTATAATTAGGGATGCAACTTTTCTACTCCTTATAAATCTCAGAAGCTTTCCGCCTTTAACTTTTGAAAACCTCTTCCTCACAGCATTAAGTTCAAAAATATCTGCACCTCTCTTCATGAGCTCTCTAGAAATCCATGCAACATCCTTTAACGACACCCCCTCTTCGGGAACCTCGAAAAGCGCTGAACCACCACCAGAGATTAAAACGATTACAAGGTCTTCCTCTCTAACATTATCAATGAGATAATCTAGTAAAAGCTGTGAAGATCTCAAAGTGTTCTCACCTGGAATAGGATGATCACCTCTCACAATCATAATGTTGCCCACGTAACCTTCATCACTTGGCGTTATCACAACACCTCCAGCAATCCTATCCCCAAGAACGCTATAAACAGCCTCCGCCATTCTCTTAGATGCTTTACCAAAACCCACAACATGAATCCTACCAGCAATACTCATCTCAGCATTGCCAACAAAAATCTTGTTATTTAAAACCCTGAGGTTTTCTCTTACAGCAGCATAGGGATCTGCAACACTCAACCCATATTCAACGAGTTGAAGTGCTAATCTATGTAAATCACTTTTTACAAGCTCATCAAAATTCTTTATAAACATTGTACAGCCCTCTCTGTTACCACATCCACAAACTTTATTAACTTTTATCTTTATACATAGTGTGTTGAGGGATCTGTGATGGGGGTTGGGATCCCTATAATATTTATAGCTCCTGAAACAACTCCTGGCAGCTATACTGGTGCTCTTGGCGGCCCCCCTCTAATTAAGGACTGGCTTGAGCAGAAGAAGAGTGATTTTATATATAGGCTCAGGTCGTCATTGCCACATGTGGAGATTAAGCTCTACACTATTACAACACCTGAGGAGGCGAGGAGGGTTGTGGAGCTGGAGAGGGACAGTGTTGGGTTTGTAGTTGTTCTGCTACATACATGGTCTGGTGGTGGTGCTAGGGTTTTTATAGAGAGTGGAAAGCCTGTTGTTCTCATTGCTGAAAGCTATGGTGGTGGAGGTGAGTTTCTAATAGAGTTTGGAAGAGGCTTGAGAGAAGGAAGACCTGTTATAGGGGTTTCTGTGAGAGAGTTTTCAGATGAGTTAGCTGTGAGAAAGGTGAAGTTGCTTGATGTTCTGCAAAAGCTGAGGAGCTCTAAGATAGTTTTTGTTATGGAGGATAAGAAGAGATTTGAATACATAGAGAGCATGCTGAGAAGCGTATTCGGCATCACAGCTATTCATGTAGATGGCAAGAGCTTTGCTGAGAAATATTATAGACCTGTTGATGAGGCCTTGGCTAGGGAATGGGCTGAGAAATGGATTGGTGGAGCAGCTGAGGTTCTGGAGGACAGATTCGAGGATATAGTGAAAGCAGCCAAGCTCTACATAGCCATGAAGAGGGTTTTAGAAGAACACAGCGCTATTTCAATAGCTGTTGACTGCATAAGGTTGTTCGACGCTAAAATCCTTGATGCATGGCCCTGTCTGGGATTCATGCAACTGTGGTTCGATGGCTATATACCTGTATGTGAAGCCGACCCCTATTCAGCTGTAGCTCTTTTAATAATGTGGTACCTTGCAAAGAGACCAGGGTTTGTATCAGACCCTGTGGTAGATTATCAGAGAAATGAGGCAATATATTACCACTGCTATGCACCCATAAACCCATTTGGCGGCAATACAAGAGTTCCCTACACAATTATGCCAGCACACCTCTATCTAAAAAGAGCTTCTGTCTACGTTGAGCTACCTATAAACCAAGAAATTACAGCGTTTCAGGTTTGGCCGGAGCAAAGAGCATTCATAATTCATAGAGCTACTGCCATAGGCAATGAACGCAGCATACATGCATGTGCAACAAAGCTTGTTGCAAAGACCAATGCTAAGGCGATTGCCAGGAACTGGAAATGGACGTGGCATAGGGTTGTATTCTACGGAAACCTTGCTGAAGATCTAAGAGATCTGGCTACACTTCTAGGATTCACAGTGATTGAGGAAGATGAAGAGATGCCATAGAGAATCTAAATAAAGCTACATATTTTCAGATGCACAACAATAAAGAGTTAAATACTGTTCATCAACTATAACAAACGAGTCTCTTTCTAACGACTGCAACTATGTTGTTGGAAGTGTGCTGCTAATGCTATGGAAAAATGTTTGGAGTAATACTATGTTGTGATGCAAAGCAAAAATGTGTTAAAACACTTAGTTGAAGCATGACTATGTGTTAACAGGTTATTTGTCTCCATGAGACATCGAAACACATATCGTTATCTATCTCTATAACGGTTTTAAGCCTGATATCTCTTGATGATGACCCTACCCTGATCTCGTACTGCCCTTTTTCAACTATCCAGTACCTGCCGTTAAAACTCGCTAGATTCTCTACCGGTATGGTTATTGTGATCAACTCTTCTTCCCCTGGTGATAAGAGCTTGGTTTTGTGAAACCCTTTGAGTTCTTGAAATGGTTTAGTAAGTTTGCTTGCGAGAGCTCTGACATAAACCTGTGCCACTTCCTTGCCACTGCGGCTCCCAACATTCTTTACTTTAAACTTTATCACAAGACCCTCACCAGATTTCTCAACTGCAAGACCTTCGTATTCAAAGGTTGTATAGGAAATGCCATACCCAAATTCGTAGGCTGGCTCTACATTGAATGTGTCATAATATCTATACCCAATGTAGATGTCTTCAGAATACACAACTTGTACAGGGTTGTCCTTAGGCTCGCCTGGGTATGCCCTCATTGCAGGGGTTTCGAAGAGGTTCCTTGGCCATGTGAGTGGAAGTTTTCCGCTGGGTGAGGCTCTTCCTAAGAGAATATCTGCTGTTGCTCTTCCAACCTCCTGGCCTGGGAGCCATATAACTAGTATTGCATCAACTTTGTCCATCCAGCTCACAACCTCTATAGGGCCTGCAACATTGAGAAGCACAACAACTTTCTTTCCATATCTGTGAAAAGCTTGTGAAACTCTTGCTACAAGTCTATGCTCATCATCGCGTAGGTAGAAGTCTCCTTGTGCAGGAGCTCTGTCAAAGCCTTCTGTAGCCACTCTAGATATCGTTATTATTGCAACATCGTTTCTCTGCGCTACCTCATC
This sequence comes from Ignisphaera sp., assembly GCA_028275825.1. GTDB lineage: Archaea > Thermoproteota > Thermoprotei_A > Sulfolobales > Ignisphaeraceae > Ignisphaera. Next base: position 23,151 of record JAPWTX010000014.1, read on the forward strand.
CAGAAACTCGTCTGTGAAGAAATCTTCCTGAATGTTAATGGTTCTAGTCCATTCCATCATCCACTCAACGAACTGCGTCAAGAGGAATTCAACAGCGTTCATGTCTCCATTTTTGAGAGCCCATTCCCTCATCTGTTTGAATACCTGTTGGGATGTGCCAAATTCGAAAAATCTGTGCAAAGTACTTACATATATTTTCTCAACTTCGGGATCAACAAAAACATTCCTCTCCTTAAGCCCATCAGCTATGGACACTACATACCTAGGACATGTATCACCACTTCCCAAACCTCCCTTCACAGTCCAGTAACTACCCCTACCAAATAGAGCTACCCTAGCCTTTTCCACTATAGGTAAAGCAGCCTCGTTTTTAAGTAGCACCATACCCTCTAAAGCAGCCTCATAAGCTATTTTCGCATGATCATCAAGATTAGGCTTGCCACTAGGTTTATAGCCCCCTGCCTTAAGACTCTTTGCCACTAGGTTTAGAACAGCCTTAACACGCTGATTAATAATATCATCGCTGAGCAGCCCTTGCTTATATGCATCTAAAAGTCTCTTTACAATATCGTCGCTTCCCGGCATTATGAGGTCTGTGCCGGCCTTAACCTGCTCAACAGGGTTATCACCAGCACCCCAATCAGTCATAACAAGTCCGTCAAAACCCCACTCCTTTCTCAGAACCTCTGTCAAGAGCCACGGATTCTGAGTGCAGTAAAGTCCATTTAGCTTATTGTAAGCTGCCATAACAGCCCATGGCTTCCCCTTCTTAATAGCTATTTCAAAAGGTCTTAAATATACCTCCCTCAAAGCCCTTTCAGAAGCTATCACATTAATGACCATTCTACCCACTTCCTGGTCATTGCCTACGAAATGCTTTAATGTAGCTCCAACACCCTCTGACTGCACACCTCTCACATATGCCGCCGCCATTTCACCAGCTAAAAGAGGGTCTTCTGAAAAATACTCAAATATCCTGCCACAGAGAGGCACTCTATGCATGTTTATTGCAGGTGAGAGCATAACATCTACTCCATATTCTTTAGCCTCCTCACCAATAGCCTTACCAACCCTTTCAACAAGCTCAGGATTCCACGTAGAGGCAAGCACTATTTCATTTGGAAACGCAGTAGCATAAAAAGTTTCACCCACGCCAAACCTCAGAGGATGTATCCTAACACCAGCTGGTCCATCGCTTAAAACTATGGGTGGCACACCCAACCTATCAATTGCACGAGTCTCGCCAGCAGCACCACGCACGAGCCTTGAAGACCCTGCACCAACAATAAGCAATATCTTCTCATCAATACTAAGCCTAGCAACAATTTCATCTACATTCAGATTACCTCACCACACAAAACAACCTCTATCAAAAATATAAATAAGCTTTTTACACAATCATCACCAACATAATGAGACTCTCACAACTAGGTTTAGATATCTATAAATGTTTCTGACCTCCTCTAACCCTAAAGTGCAAGGGTTTCCTACAAGAGTAGAGAAGTTTGAGGCTGTCTCTTCCCACTTCGTGATTTAACCCTGGGTTGAGTATTCAGCTCACTACCTCCACTCATTAGGTTCAGAGTTGCGAGTAGTTTGTTATGGTTATAGGCATCATAATTTGCTATGCTCTGAGCCTTGGTCTGCCATTAATGATAGCATTGCTTCTGTAATGCTTAAGGGCTCTCGCCAATTTGATTTATGTTGAGGTTTTTGTTAAGTACATATTCACTTATTATTGTTATTATTCTCATAGGATTTGAGTGTGAGGGTGCTTAATGAGGTTTCGCATAGTTGAAGTTAATGTGGGTAGTGCTTTGTCTAAGTCTGGTCTTCCGGATTTGGACTATGCTTTGAATCCCTATATAGGGTGTTCTCATGGTTGTTTATATTGCTATGCGAGGGAATATACAAGGTTTTCTGATGTTGCTGATAATTGGGGGTTGGTTGTAGTGGTTAAGAGGAATCTTCTGGAGGTGCTTTCTAGAGAGATTAAAAAGGTTAGGAGGGGTGTTGTTGGGTTGGGTACAATTACGGATGGTTATCAACCTGTAGAAGCTATTTACAAAATTTCTAGAAGAGCTATAGAAGTTCTAGCAGAGAGTGGGTTTAATGTCAGTATACAGACTAAGAGTACTCTCATTTTGAGGGATTTGGATGTGTTGAAGAGGTATTCTAATCAAGTTGATGTAGGTTTTACAATAACGTCTACAAGAATGGGCTCAAAAATGCTTTTGCTAGAGCCATTTTCCTCACCGCCAAAGGCGCGGATAGAGGCTCTCAAAAAACTTTCAAGAGAAGGTGTAAAGACGTGGATATTCTATGGCCCCATAATCCCGGGCTTTAACGATGATTTGGAGGAGGTGTCAGAGATTCTACAGATAGCTAGGGAAACTGGAAGTAGTGTCTACTTTGACAAGCTGAGGGTGAAGAGATTTATGTGGAGAAGCAAGTTTTTGTCTGAGCTGGCTAGAAAAAGCTTGGAGTATAGGTGGAGTGAGTTCATGGGGCAAGTGCTTGAACTTTGCCACAGGTTTGGGGTTGTGTGTAAGCATGGTTTTGCATATGTTGAGGAGAGTGATTCAGAACTTCACAAAACTCTCGATAGGTATTTTGCTAAGTAGTACTAGGGTACAATGAAGAATTCTTTGAACCCCCTGCACATCTCTACAAAAACTCTGATCCCCCATATTGCAGTAGGGGACTCTCTCTTCAAATACTCAATAAACCTGGCAATAGTTTCCTCAGAATCTTCAGCAAATATCTCTACAGATCCGTCTTCAAGGTTTCTAACATATCCCGTGATTCCAAAGTATTGTGCCAGGTTTTTTACAAATCCTCTGAAACCCACACCTTGAACCTCACCCTCAACAACAATTCTCAAAGCCTTTGCACAAGGCATTTTACCCACTTTTAGCAATGCTGTCTCGGATTTTCATAAATATTGCTATAGCAACACATATTAATACGCTTTATGCACTCTATACATGTGGTAATGTGGTGAGGTTTTGTGTCTAGGTATAGCCCTAGAGAGCTCCTCGCAGGTTACGACTCGAAGTCCTTATCTATAGCCACTATAGCTAGTCATTCTGCGTTAGATGTTTTTGATGGGGCTAAGGATGAGGGTTTCAAAACCATTGCTGTGTGTCAGAAGGGTAGGGAAAAGCCTTATCTGAGGTTTAGAAGAGTTGTTGATGTGCCTATAGTTCTCGAGAGGTTTGCTGATGTTGCAAAGCCTGAGAATGTGGAGTTTCTGAGGAGGAGCAACGCCATATTTGTGCCTAATAGGAGTTTCTCAGTTTATGTTGGTTACGACGCTATTGAAGGTTCTTTTCCTGTGCCAGTTTTTGGAAACAGGTTTTTGTTGAGGTATGAGGAGAGGGTTGGGGAGAAGAATTATTACAGGATTTTGGATGAGGCAGGTGTGAGAAGACCTAAAACTTTTTCAAGCCCTGATGAAGTGGATAGACCTGTTATGGTGAAGATGCCTCATGCTAGGAAGAGGGTTGAGAGGGGATTCTTTATAGCTATAGATAGAGATGATTTTTGGAAAAAGTTTAGGAAGCTTGTTGCAGATGGTGTGGTGAGGGAAGATGATTTACCAAAGGCCTCTATAGAAGAGCTTGTTATAGGAGCTCACTTCAATGTCAACTTCTTTGCTAGTGTCGCTAAGAAGGAGGTGGAGCTGATCTCTATAGATAGAAGAATTCAAACAAATCTAGATGGTTTCCTCAGGCTACCAGCTGGTGTGCAAATGGAGCTCAGTAACTACATAGATGTTGAAATGATTGAGATAGGCCATGAGATGGCAACTATTAGAGAGAGCATGCTTGAAAAGCTGTTTGAAGTTGCTGACAGATTTGTTGAGGCATGTAAAAAGATTGAGCCGCCTGGCGTAATAGGGCCTTTCACACTTCAACTCTTTGTAACCTCCAATATGGATGTAGTGGTTTTCGATGTTGCTTTCAGAATTGGTGGAGGTACCAATGTGCATATGGGTGTAGGTGGGCAGTATAGCAAACTCTACTTTGGTAAACCTATCAGCATGGGTAGGAGAATTGCTGTGGAGGTGAGAGAGTGTGCTGAGCTTGGTTGCCTAGAAGATGTTGTGACTTAGGTGTAGCTGGATGGAGCATATATGTGTTTTTGAATGGAGGTATGGATCAGAGGAGATGAGGAGGCTCTTTCTTGCAGAGTCTATTGTGAAGAGGTATATAGATGTTGAAGTAGCTGTTATGCGAGGGTTGGAAGAGGCTGGGATAGCTCCAAGGGGCTGTGCTGAGGCTATGAGGAGATGTGTCGAGGGTGTGAGGCCTGAGGAGGTGTATGAGAGGGAAGCTGTGACGGGTCATGATATAGCATCGCTAGCTTATATCATTGGTGAGAGGTGTGGAGAATGTGGAAGATTTGCTCATCTAGGAGCCACAAGCTACGACATTGTTGACACTGCCTGGGCTCTCATAATTAGGGATGCTCTGCGCATAGTGAAGGAGAGGCTGTGGAGAGTGGTGGAAATGCTTATTGAGTATGCTGAGAGGTATAGAGATGTTGTAATGGTTGGGAGAACCCATGGGCAGCACGCTGTTCCAATAACACTGGGCTTTAAATTTGCTAACTACATCTATGAGCTTTCGAGAAGCTTGGAAAGGTTGTGTGAGGCTGAGAAGAGGATTGTGAGAAGCAAGGTCTCTGGTGCTGTGGGTACAATGGCTGCTTGGGGTGGCAGAGGTCTTGTTGTAGAATCTGTAGCTTCAAAGATGCTTGGTTTAGAGCCGCATACAATATCTACACAAGTTGCTCCTAGAGATAGCTTTGCTGAGCTTGTCACAGATCTAGCTATTTTGGCTAGCCAGCTAGATAGATTTGCTCTGGAGGTGAGGGAGCTTTCTCGAACAGAGATAGGAGAGATTTATGAAGCTGGTAAAAGAATTGGTAGCAGCACCATGCCGCAGAAAAGGAATCCTGTAACAGCTGAGAGAATATCTGGCTTGGCAAAGGTTGTAAGGGCTTTCACAATCACAGCGCTGGAGAACATTCCGCTCATGCATGAAAGGGATTTGACTAATAGCAGTAGTGAGAGGATTCTAATACCACACACACTTCTTGCCATAGACCAAATGCTTTTGGATATGGAGAAACTTTTAAAGACTCTGTACATAGATGAGGAGGCTATTGATAGAAACCTCAAGCTCTCCAAAGGCACAATAATGGCTGAAGCTGTGATGATTAAACTTGTGGAGAAAGGAATGCCAAGGCACGAAGCACATAAACTGCTCTCAGAGCTAGCACTAACTGTTGGTAATGAGGATTTCTACGCTGTTCTAATTAGAAACGAGATTGTGAGAAAATATCTAACGCCAGAGGAGATTGCTAAGATACTTGACCCCCGAAGCTATTTAGGCAACTATAAGGAGCTCATAGATAGGGCTGTGAGCTATGCAAAAAATGTGAGAGCTCTATGCGGCTCCTGACCTCCTCCCACCCTGGAGAGCAAGGCCCTCAGCTGAAAGACCGTGTCGATCTATTGCTGTTTCTCACTTTCCCTAATCTTTTTTAGCATGTTTATATTAATTGCTGTCTCAATCCAGTAGGGGATTACTAGAGCTAGTAATAGTATTGCTGCTGGTGGTGGGGGTCTTGCTAGCACTGTGTATGTGGCTATAACTGTTGTTGCATATGCTGAGTATATCAACGCTCTTGGAAGTACATAGCCCTTGATTATAATGTATGATGAGAGTTCTGGAGGGAGATTCTCTTTAGCTATATACTCAGACATTGGTGTCTTCTCGACTAGCCCAAGTCTTTCAAGTCTCTTAAGCATTCTCTCAGCTTGCCCAGGGCTGCTATACCCCATCAGCCTCTGAAAACCCCTAATAGTCACAGGTTTGCCAAGCCTTCTAAGCTTTAGGTAAGCCTCAAGCTCCTCTCTACCGGTAGGCATGAAAGCATCCACAGCAGCTGATTTATTGTATGGAGGTGAAAAAGTTTTAATTAAGTAGGTGCCTGGATAGGTAAATGTATGTGAGGATTGCTGTTAGCACCCCTATAGCAATTGATATTGCAACTATTACCCCATCTCTCCACTCCCTCACAGTGATGAGTGGGATAGCTGTAGGCAAATTAGTTGTATTTAGTGAGGCAGGGGCTGAGTAGGTGCTTGGCTGAGGAGTGGGTGCATAAGTGCTGGTAGCTGTTGGAGTTATCACCATTAGTGCTACTGTTCTTGTTGCTATAGGTGTTAGCCTTGGATAGAATATCGCTAGTGTTGTGTTGGTTAATGTATTCATAGACTTGATAACATTGATAATGTTTTGCGGTATATTAGCACCACAAGAATTTCCCCTCATGATAACCCCCTTAATGAGGCCCCTACCTACAAGATCGCTGTATGGAGCCCATGCCCCAATTTTTTGTGAGTATATCAACCTATTGTTCCAGCCAGCTAGACCAGGTCTAGCGACACTACCAATCTCCTTTACATCATCTTCGCTAAGCCCGCTAATCACACCCATTCTAATCAAATATCTTAGGGTGTCTTCTAGCACAAGCTTAATGCCTGCTCCAAGCCCTTCATAAGCATTGCACTCAGTTTCTGTAGTTCTAGACCCACTCCATGTCTTATTCTGCTCAATGCTTTGAGTTGCCGGTTTTGTGATGGTGGGCTGTGGTTGTTTAGTCACTACCACCCAATTCAATGTGGTGTTTCTAGCTGTTGACTCTATTGTTGTGGTTATTAATATTTGTGGCTCTGCTACAGCTGTAATTGTGGTTGTGTAGGTGAGTATCTGCGGGGAATAGTTGGTATGCGTTTCTGGAGGTGGTGATGCAGGCTCTATTCTGATGCCGAGGTAATACCTTATCTCCCCAGGGGTTAAGCCCTCTACATAAGGTGCTTCATCAGCAAACTTAGCTAGGTATATAGTAGCTACAAAGTCTAGGTTGCTAGAAGAGGTATTGCTCATAGCACCAAGGCATTTAACAGCAAGCCCATATTTAAATATGTAAGTAGTGTTATCAGCCTTAACAACTCCTCTACCAACCAATGCCTCTAGAGGTGATAGATTATAGCTTACCCCAGGCTTGTTCAAAACAACCTCAACAGCATACACACTGCTGGGATCAACACATGCATTAACGCTCACAGCAAATAGTGCTAATTGCGCAATAACCACAATAATCAGCACTTCGACTAGCATCTGCACAGATTTGCGAGCCATGCTTGTTAGCACCTAGAGAGCAAAATACTTTGGGGAGTTATAGTACCTACTTAAAATGACAAAAACGTCATAACAGCCATGACACTAATAGCACTGGAACTTTCTTAACCACAGCTCCATCACCCTAAACCCAACTCTCCCTATCACCTCAGCCAAACTCTTCATTACGTGCCACAGGCTCTTAGCCCCCATTAGCAGAGAGTGTGAAAAACACCTGCTCCAGACATGCTATAACGGTAGTGGTTTAGATGCTCTGCTCTATTATCTTACTGGTGCAAATACTGCTTCCTCTGATGGTTTAAATCTATATACTCCTTTAGATTTTGCGAATCTCTGTACTGCTACTGCTAATGCTGGGAGAGATGCTATGGCACCTCCGATGAGCCCTGGTGTAAAGCTTTTCATTAGAAGTATTGTTGTTGCTCCCCCCACCACGCCTGCGAAAAGCGTTGCTGCTAAGCCCATTGCCAAGCCTGCTGCCCTTCCCCTAGCACTTATTGGGTACTCTAGGTAGAGCGCTGTGCCATCTGATGCATCGATAATTGCTGTGTATTCTCTCCCCCTATACCTGTACCTTATGAGCCAGAAGGGGTAGTGCGCTAATCCAATGTACTTCGAGTTGTCCGCAACTTCATAACCACTTCCGCACGCTGTTTGCGCTTCTGAAACAGCTTTCCTCAGGTAAGGCTCTTTAACAGTAGAGAAAACATGCTCTGGGTTCAGCGAAGGCTGTAGGTATACTCCATCCTTTAGCACAGAGGGTTTGAAGAACCTTCTGCTCCTCGCTGGAAAGCTGTAGCCCTGTGGAATGCCTATTGGCAGTGCGTGGGTGGCTGGGGTGATTACATAGGCTGCCTCCTCACCTCCATGAACATCGATCTCAACCTTCTCCTCATCAGCCTCCACCTTCTCACCCCTGCAAAGAGCCTTAACATTAACCTCAAATATGTAGAGAGGCACAAGGTACTGGTATGCAGAGACAAACTCTGTTGAGCCTTCAAAGTCCTCAGCAACCCCAACCTGTAGCAATGCAAAGTCCTTCATCAGCTTGTAGGCAGCGTTCTTATCGAAGTTCACTGAGAAGAGATAGTGCTCTACCTGAGCCTCAGGCTTATCAACTCTAAACGTTGTTCCGCAGTAAGGGCATGTAGCATATACAAATGTTTTTGGAACTTCAAACTCAGCTCCACAAAATGGGCATGTGAACCTAGTCCTATCTTCGCTCATATCCACCACCTAGCGAGTGAAAAGGCTTTTCCAAGCTCTTTCTCCATAGACTCTATAGCGCTAGTGCCAAAGATCTTCGCCTTTACGGGGGCTAGCGCTTTCCTCATGCAGTACCACGAGGCTGCAAACCCCAAGATGATGAGTAGAAAGCCTATGTATGCTGATAGTGTGGCGATACCTACGCCTCCTAAGAGACCTGCTGATAAAGTTGCTAAGGCAATCCATAAAGCTCTTTCACTAGCTCTCATAGGCTTTTCAAGCACTATTGCATCTCCATCCCAGCCACATAAAATAGCCCTGTAGAACCCATTCCCATATCTATAAGAGGCTATGTACATGGGGAGCAAAATAGGTTTAGATGCAACTACCTTGACATTCTTAGGTGTTATTCTCTTCCAAAGAATTGTGGATCCAACAACAGTTTCGCCCCACCTCTTAGCAATTCTCTCAGCCTCTCTCTTAATCTCGTTTGTCACAATCTCCCTCAGCTTGTTTAAGTGGATGTTGAGCGCTATATCCATCGCCGCCTCTTTGTCAACTTCGATAGATAATGCCCCTTTCCAAAAGTCTTTGCCAAGCCCAGCCCTCTCTATTGGTAGAGCCTCTGCTTTGCTCTCCATGTACTTGCTCGCTAAAGCCTTTATAGAGACTGTTTCAGTACTTCTTCTAGCAACAACAGGTATCCTATTTTCGTAAGGTCCATAAATGCCCTTCACAGATATTCTTCGTGATTCTGTCCAGCACACCTCCCTATCCTTCTCCCTTCTACACTTCCTCACATAAACAGCAACCCTGCCACTATAATCAGCTTCTGCCACTGCATCAACAAAGTAGTATGGTATTGCAATAAAGGCTTTGTTAACAATGTTCTCCTCTTTAAATACCCCCGCAAGGCCTTTCCCCGATGCAAACCCCTGCAACCTCTTCAACAACTCCCTCTCATCCAGCGGCCTGATCACAAGCACCTCTTCCTTCAGATCTGCTCTAACCCAGTTCAGGTAGCCACAGTAGCTACATATAACAGCAATTGTGTCTGGCGATACCTCTAAAGGCGCTCCACAGTTTACACACCTAAAACCTTCTCCAGAAAAAGCTACCATAACAGACCCTTTAACATGCTTAAACCAGTTAAGTAATCTTAAAAACTTTTTTCTAACTCCTGCACTGAGGTTTTCTAAAACTACTTACCATCAGGTTACACCTAAATATCAATGCTACTCATGTTTGTCTATAGAAAGCTACTCTCCTTCCTATTAAACTAGCTATTATACCTGCATTAACACCATTATTTTATATTAGCTACCGCTAATTCCAATGGACATGCTTGTAACATTAAATATGACACCGCATCTGCATAAATCTTTGCGATGAATACAGATATTTAATGAGCATTAGGCGCTATGTTCATTAAATTAGACTCCCCTGACTTCAACAACTATTGTCACATTCCCTCAATAAGAATGCCTAAAATCCAGCTTCGCTTAACAGGCTTAGTTGAGTCTTCCAGAAATTCTGGGGCTTTTTACATAACACATAGGTTTAGCAAAATGTTAGTCACAAGCCTTGAATCTATTTTACAGAAACAGTTAATATCGCTGCATTCCTCTAATTTCTGCTGTGAGCAGAAATGACATTATCCCCAGTGGCTCAAGAGCCGCAACTTTCTAGTGGTGTTGTGATAGAGGGTCTGGAGAAGCTTAAAGTTGCAGCTCTACTACAACTGTTTATAGCTGTGCTTGTGGGGGTTTCAGCTCTTTTACTGCTAGCCCTCACACCCTTCTTAACCATTAGGACAGGTGAGAGTTTAGCTGGGTTAGCAAGCCTTATTGTGACAGTGGCTTTTACGGTTGTCACTGCATATGGCTATCTCTTGCCTTCGGTAAATCGTTTTGCCAGGTGGAAACCGAAAGATTTTCTAGCTCCATTGATTCTCATGAGGTCCGGGTATACGGGAGGAGCTCTAATAATGCTAGGAGCGCTCTTAGCTTTAACCTGGCTAGTAAGAGAGCCTGCCAGTGGATTTATTGTTGCAGGCGTAGAGATAAGGATTGAAGAGGTTATCTACATATGCCTAATTCTACTGCTAGTAGGCGGAGTCATGCTCTTCATGGGGTACACAGGAATCCTAGTACATCTCCACAAACTTAACGAAGCACTTAATTCCCCCAAGTTCTCAAGAATAGGAGCGTTTGTAGTGATATTTGGAACAACATTTATATTACTTAGCACAGCTCTTCTCATTATTCACAGCGGGTCTCGAGCAGCTAGTGTAAACCCCTATGAGTACTACAACATCATCAACATAGCAGCAAACGCCACAACTGCACTACTAATAATAACCTTACTCATATCATTATTAGGCATTGTGATCTGGGCACAGGTATATAGTGAGGCTAGCTTAATAGAAAGGAGAGTTGAGGCAGGGATCATACAGGCATAGCAGAGGAAGGTTTTAGGAACATAATCATCGTTGAAGGAAAAACATAACTCTCATAATAGACTTGGCATATTTTTCATCACGAATCATATTAGTGATATGCTGATCTTTAAACGCCTCCTCAATAATCATGCGACTTTCTCTCATCATTTCAGAGTTTTAGCGAAATTCGCCAGCTAAAAATATCTGACCTCCTCCTTGCCTTGAAGGGATGAGGGTTCCTGCGAGGGCGGGGAGGTTTGGGATTACATCTCCCTGTTCCTGGTATTCAATCCCAGGCCTGGTCTCTAGCTCACTACTCCTATCCATCGTACTCGGGGCTATGAATAAACTGTTTATCATCGTCAATAACTTAGAGAATTCAACGCTTATCACCAAGAGCGATCAAAACAGAGAAAGTTTATAATCTCTCTATTTCTACTTTAAAAACACAGAGGTTTGACTGTAAAGGTGAGTTTAGTTGAAGTGGTATTACTGGGCTGGGGTCATAATCTTTGTTATCCTAGGGATAACCACATTAATACCAGCACCTGCTAGCAAACCATCGCTCTTAGGTTACTATGCTCACTGTTCATTCACACCAATAAGCACAGTAATTTGCTGGGCAATAGCTGGTGTTATATACTGGCTTGGTAGGAGAAGAGATAGGTAGTAACACTTCTGCATTTTAAAACAATTTTTCTCACATTTTGTTTGCTCACTGCAACGTTATGAGTCTTTGTGATATGCAGCCATATTAATATACATAGAGTATTTATGTAATGAGTATAGCTCATATTAAGCAATATTTAAAATTGTGTTATATGGCTATACAGCTCATCGTATTGTAAATGCTTAGCCTGGTTATAGCAGGGCTTAGCAGTGTCCGCTCTTATGTTGTTTTCTATGGGTGCTAATGACATGGCGAACTCTATTTCACCTTTAATTGGCTCTGGAGTTGCAAGGTTTAGAGAAGCCCTAGTTCTGTTTTCAGTTGCTGTGTTTATTGGTGCCATGGTTTAGGGGTTTATGGTTATAAAGACTCTTGGTAAGGGTATTGTAAGTGAAATAGATGTTGTTAGAGATATTTCTGCAACTTTAGCTGCATTCACATGGATAATGCTTGCAACTGTAAAGGGTGTACCAATATCAACAATCCACAGCATTACAGGTGATGTTATTGGTATTGCATGCATGTTTCTACATGGTAAGCCTTGCGATTTGAATCTCAGTGTTATTAGTGAGATAGTTTTGAGCTGGGTAACATCCCCGCTTTGCACCATGGCTTTAGCAATACCGCTATACATCTTAACAGAGAAGGTGTTTAGACACAGCAATGACGGATGGGTTATTCCAGGAGCTCTTGCCATAACATTTCTTGCTGCATACAGCTTTGAAGCTAATGATGTAGTCTACATGTATCTAGCTAAGCATGTGCTTAGCTAATGAAAAAGACTTTTTCGCAGCACAATGCTTAGCTTTGCGTAGGAGGCATGGCAAACCAATTACTATTAGGAGTTTTCAGAGGCTGATGGGTTACAGCAGCCTTGGGCAAGCTGAAAGGGTTTTGAAAAGGCTTGAGAGACTCGGGCTTGATGAGAAAAATCCCTTTTCCAAGTACATTGCGAAAAATGTGTTTCCTCCAGACATCTACAAAACCTTTACCCTAGTTTAGCCCCGCAAATGGGGCAGAAGTTGGCTTCAGCAGGAGCTACATGACCATTAGGACACCACTTGAGTTGCTTACCGCAGTATGGGCAGAACTTAGCATTTATTGGTATGGGTGAGCCGCCGCAATATGGGCATCTAGCAACATACTGGGTAGGTGTTGCAACACCTGCTGTAGCTGGCTGTTGTGGTGGGGGTTGCTGTGCTTGTGGGGGTGGGGGCTGCAATGCCCACGGTATTGCGACTACCCCTGCCCCGAATGCTGCTCCTCCAGCCTGGGTCTTCTCAATAGCTTCTGCAAACTTTCTCGCCGTCTCTTGCTGAACTAGGTATGCTGCTGAAGTCCCTTGCGTGAGCCAGAACATCCTCTCCCTATATTCTGGAGGCACATCTATACCCTCAAACTGTATATCCTCAAGTGTAAGCCCAATCTCATCAAAAGCCTTCCTCAGGGTCATCAAAGCCCTCTTACCAGCTTCCTCAACCCTCATGTAGATGTCTTTAATGCTAGAGCTGCTTATGAACATCATGAGCTTGGTTAGGAAGTAGCCCCTTATATAGTCATCGAGCTCCTCTCTAGTGAACCTAGAGTCAGGTCCAACAACCTTGTTCACAAAGAGAACAGGGTCTGCAACTCTGTAGTAGTACACGCCATGGAAAGAGACCGGTATTAGCTCTACAGTCTGGCTCTTACCACCAAACTTACCCTGAAGCCTATTGACATTGACGAAGATCACTATTGCCCTAAAGATGCTCTCCCCATAAACACCCTCGACAAGGCCTTGGAGAAATGGAATGTTTTGAGTGTCTAGAACATGTCTCCCTGGGCCTAGGAGTCCATAGACCTTCCCATCCCTGTAGAACACTGCTCTCTCCCACTCCTTGACAACGACTGTTGAGCCCCATGGGATTACCTCTTCTGGGTACCTCCACACAATGTCATTTGGCGTTGCATCCTTCCACTCAATGAGCTTTGGCTGAAAGCCGCTCACCTTGCTACCTGCCTTACCAACTATTTTCCCAAGAATATTTGCAACCACTTATATACACCTCTAGAGTTCTATAGCTAGTGCAACACATTAATAAATTGTAGAGAAAATTACTGCACCCAGCCCTTCACAATCTTCTCTCTCTCAATGAGCTGACTCCTCAAATCACTTATAAGCTGAGTTAGCTGAGGTGCTCTATCTCTAACAGGGTTTTTAAGCATTGTGTCTTTCTTCAAATCGCTTACAAAGCTCCTTATCTTCTCAGCATCATCAACAAGCCCACCATCAACCTCCCTAATCTTCTCCAAATCCTCTTCCTGGATCTTAACAATGTTGTAGTGGGGTGCATAGCCTTGCTCAGCCCATCTAATCTTATCTGCTACAGTCCTCAAATCCCTTAGAATAGCGTCATAGATGTCAGCTGTTTTAAAGTCGTATTCAGCTAGATTTGCAATGGACTCCTCTAGATCTCTTATTGCCTCGCTCAGGATCCTAACAATGTACTCCCTGACCAGCCTGTCATCCTCTCTAATATACTCCTTCTTTCTATACCCCCTAAACCCGGGTAGGATGTTGAGAAGCTTCTCCAACGCTGCAGAGCGCTTAACCATAGCCTTACACAAGTATATTGTGTAGCTGTGTAGAGTATAAAAATCTTCCTAGTGTAGCACACCAAAGAGCATTACTAGACCTAAGCATATGAGGAGTGCTGCAAACCCAATTAGCATTGAGAAAAGCGTGGATATGGCAACAGCTACAGCAAAAGAATAGAGCACTAAGCTCCACACAGTATAGAATCTCCTCTCACCAGCATCTCCCTCAACAAGCCCTCTACACATAGCCACCGTGCCGAGCACAGCAAGGTTAAGAGAGACCAGCAAACCAATGCTAAAGCCCTGGAGAGCAACAACAATACTACAACCCACTAGCAGCAGTACAAGAGCTATAAAAATTGAGCCAAAACGCTCTTTAAACACATTGACCACTGCAAGAACACCCCTCACTACATAGAAATAAGTGTTACACACCATATTTTAAACCTTGCTCCACATATCTCGAAGGCTATATGCACCTACTTTTCAAAGGGCTTTAAAGCTCTTCAGAAAACTCTTGGAGATAAACATATTTTGACACAGCTAAGAACTGTGATGCAACCTAAGCAACAGCATAAAACACGAGGATGCTTAGCATAGCGTTTCCCCTCTAACGGTACTTGATGGTATTTGTAAATATTTGTATTTCCGTTAGAGGGGCTGGGCCTCGATGTGGGTTCACTAGCTTCACCCACACACCATGGGCCCCGGTCGAGCCCAACGCCACGGGGCTCCCATCTGAATCTCTATATTGATTCCCTATGTCACCGCGGTGCGGATCATCTGAGAAACTATAGTAGTTATAGAGCTATTTAAACATTACTCTCTATTGGCAAATATTTACAGATATTCACAGATATTTAAACTTACCATCAATTCTGTAACAGCCTCTTGTAGCTGTTTCAAGTTTCATATAGGTTTAGTGCTACCCCCTGCTACAGTAAACCTATACAAGAAGTGTATTAAGAAGTGCTCAAGATGTGGGGC
>JAPWTX010000052.1 GCA_028275825.1 Ignisphaera sp.
GGGGAAACCCTTTAAGCATATACTGCATAATATTGCAATAATGCTTTAAAATCTTTGTTATTCTCTAATAATTAGCTATCTAGATTAAAATTATGAGTAGCTCTTGCAAGGTTTTTATGATGAGACTGCCAGTGCCTGAGGCAATGATGTTTACACACCCTGCTGATTGGTGTTGAATATGCGTCTCTTATTTGCTGATGGGCATATGCATTCAAATCCTGTGAAAGGTCTTGGTATTCGAAGTATTGCTAAGAGGTTTAAGCAGTATGGAGGCTGGTTCATTGCTATTGTTTCTCTTTCTCCGCAGCACTATGGATTTGAGCTTACTTTAGATGGGTATAGAAAATCTGTGGAAATAGTGATTAGTGAGTGCAGAGCTGCATATGAAGAGGGGTTGAAAGTGGCTTGTTTTGCAGGAGTCCATCCTGCTGACATAGATCAACTAATATCGCAGGATCCTAAGAAGAGCAATAAGGTTATTGCACTTGCTATTAATATTGTGAATCACATTGCAGAAATGATTAAAGAGGGGCTTTTAAATGGAATTGGTGAGATTGGAAGACCCCATTATAAGGCACTACCAGAATCGTTTATTGCAAATTCTATTGTTATGAGATATGCAATGAATGTTGCAAGAGATCTTCAGTGCTTAGTGCACTTGCATTTAGAGCAGGGTGGTTATATAACAATTTATGATGTTAATGAGATTATCACCTTGGCAAAGCTTAGCAAAGATAATGTCATAATACATCATAGCGATATTTTAACAGCACACTATGCACAAGAATTTGGATTCATGTTTACCATACCAGGTAAGTTACCTGTTTTAGCAGAGGCTTTTAAGCGATTTGAGCCAAGCTATACTATTGAAAGTGATTTTATTGATGATCCCAAGAGACCTGGCGTTTCTTCCTATCCTTGGCAAATAATTGAAAATCAACGTAAACTTCTAGATGAAGGTCTTATTTCAGAAGAGTATTTATATAAACTCAATGTGGATAACATTGCCAAAGCATATAATGTAACCCCACCTTAAATTATTAGTGGTACTGACATTGCTAACCCAATTACTATTGCCAATAATAAAAAGTTATGAAGACCTAGACATATTGCCATACCTCCCAATATAGATCCTACTATAGATCCCAGTTCTCTTGCTATGAAATAGCTAGAAGTGCCAAAACCAGCTTGCACCCCTACATATGTATTATACAATATTATGTCTAAAATCATGAATAGAGTTGAAGATAATATTACATATAGTGTTAGAGAAATTATATCTGTCAAGAGATTGAAGCCTAATACTAGTATGGATAATCTCAATAGAAAGAGAAGAAAAGCCTTGCGCGTACCTGAAGATTCAATATTATTTACTGCAAGAGCTATTATTGCAGATGTTGTTGCGCTAATTCCGTATACAATCCACATTGATGTTAATTGTAACTTTTCTTTCATTATTAGGGGAATTATTGTAAATATGTAGTCTCCTAGTGCTACAGCCCCTGCAGCACTTATTAAAATTCTTATTGGTGAGATCATTTCAGACGAGCTCCAGATCCTCGAAAATACTTCTATGGCTATCTTGGGCTGATCTAAATATAGTAGAGATGATGTAGCTTTTACATACATTCCAATTCTGTTTAACGTTTTTTCAATAGAATAAAACTTTCTCTCAAAAGAAATATATATTTGTGGAAGAGCTATAGTTGCAATTGATAACATAAATAATGTTGCATACAAAGCTTTGTTAAGCATTCTTAGTCCAAATAGCGCCATTAATATTAGTGTTAATCCTCTTGAAACATTATTAATAATCCTATTAAGCATGTTCACCCTATTCCAATAACTACTTTCAATACTCTCTAGAAGTGTAATAGATAAAGCTAGGTTTAGAAAAGCCATGGCTACAGAGTGGAGAATATATGCGAGAAAAGCGGTAAGGTAGTTTAGATTATTTAAAAGAATGGGAATAGGAATTATGGAGATTAGTGCTAAAACTGCCAATACTTTATTATGCCCATCATCTGCTAACGAACCTAGTAGTTTATTGCAAAGTATGTATGTAATACTCCAAGCAGCACTAAGGATACCCATGTAAATGCCATTAACATTCAGCATGTAAGCTATGTATATAAAGATTAGCGGATCAAATGCTGATAGCATTCCATAAGTTATTGATGAGAGTGCAAACCACATTTTCTAAGAACCCACATTAGCATGTTACTAAAGGCTGTGGAATAAAAGAACAGTAGCAAATCAAAGAAATGATTTTTGACTTAGATTTCGATAACATATCTTCTAGCAAGTATGTACATAGCAAGCCTACCAATAAATGAGACTAGAAATGTTAGCTGCATTAATAGCATATTTATAGATGCTATTGCTGCACCTAGACGTGTTGCTATGGCTGCTAAAATGTTTGTTGTTATTCCAAGCAATGATATCATATATACTCTATCTTCGCCTGCTAGATATAGGTTATATATACCTGTCATAAGGTTGTATGCTGACCAGCCAAATCCTGAAAAAATGTTTAGCATTACTTGTTTTTCAAAACTATTTGAAAAGAGAAACAGTAGCGGTACTAATGATATTGGGATAGTGCTATATGCTAGAGTATTTTTATGTGAGATTCTGTTTGAAGCTTTTCCAAATATGTAGTTGCCAATAGCATTTGCAAGCGTGCTTGAGATGGTATTCAAAGAGATCCACATTTCAGTACCTCTAAATATCTTTATTATGTAGTAGTTCCAGAGCGCTCCTGGAACATTGACAAAGAATGTAAATAGAGTTACAAATATTACATAATGCTTTACTGCATTATCACCAATAACCTCTGAAATCTTTTTGTAAAACTGTTGTAAGCTCACTTTAATGTTCTCTCTCTTAACCAAGTCAGTAATTAAGTATAGCACGCCCGCAGAGGCTATTGCTGTAGCAAGCGACATCAAGTAGATTATCCTATAGGATTCTCTGACATCTAAGAAGAGAAAAATTACTGTGGCCACAGATAATCCTGTGACAGATGATGATAGAACATATGCATTTACTTTACCAAAAATTTCTATAGCTTTGCTTTTCGGAATTGTATCAGCTATTGTATCGGAGTAAGCAAGTCCACCTATAGCTCCTCCAAATTGTGCAACAAAAACAAACGTATAGATTGCTCGTGGCATTACAATGTCTGAAAAACCTGTTAATGCCCAGAAGACCAGGTTGAGTGTGGTAAAAGCTTTCCATAGTAACACTCTTTTGGATCTTACCCTGTTCAAAAGCATTACTCCTATTGCATTGCCTAGAGAAATTGCTGCAAGATTTAAGAAAGTAATGTTGCCAATTTCATTGACGCCAAAACCTAGTATCTTTATTGCATAAGCTTGGTAATATGTCATGGAGATTGAGGTCGAAAAACTGTACAATATTGAATGAATTACCCAAATTTTGTAGCATTTATTCCATTCACTATTTACCCCATTCATTTCTTTATACCTCAACTATTCTTGACAATGTCTTTCTACGCTTTCACAATGATATTTGGAATCTCTCTTCTCAATTCCATTTCAAATGCTGTTACAACCTTATCGAGCTTCCTAAAATTAATTACACGCAATTCTACAACAAAGCTGTGCATGTTTTCAGAAGAGCCTTCATAAATCACTTCGGGCTCTGAAGCCAGCTCCTCTTTTATCTTTGCAACAGCTTTTTCAATAACACTCTTCACATAACTTACATCATATGTCATTGGCACTATTATTTGAACTCTTGACACAAGCCCTAATAATGTAAGCTTATTTATAATAATACTATTAACGATTTTTGTATATGGGATGAATACACGTTCAAGCTTTGCTGTCTCCCCCCATGCCCCAAAAGCATCGAAATCAACGATGTGCACCTCCATTCCATCAATTTCTATCCAGTCACCTTTTCTAACTATTCCCCTATACCTAAGATAGAGCTCTGCTCCGATATTCTTGAGCTCATCATGAAACATTAATATTAGTGCAAGTCCTATGAGTAAGATGAGTATTGAAAAGATTTGCATTTCAGGTGCTATAATAGAGGCTACAATAATTGCTACAAGTATATAAAGAAGGAGTTTGAGTATATCAGCTAATTTAGCAACATACTCTACTTCGACACCCTTGAAAAATGTTTGCAAGATTCTTGAGAGCAACCTAGTGATGAAATATGTAGCAACAATAATTATAACAGCAGCAATTAGTCTATAAAGTAGGGGGAGAAGTGAAATTACGATACTGATCATATCATTCAATTTTTAACTACCCATATTCCTTAGTTTTGATCTGCTGTAAAATTCTTGACGCCTGTATTTCCTCATATTTTCGGAAAAGTTTCTCTAACTCTTTAACAGCTTTATTAACATCATCCTCAAATCCACTCATGACTATGTAATCTCCTGCTGCAAGGACATGCCCTGTTGTTCTGTTTCCAAATCTGTTAAAAAACTCTACATATATATTAAGGTTTAGTTTGCTAAGCAAATATCTCACATCATCATAAGAAATCCCTAGGAGAGCCCTTCTCAAAACCCTGTAAAATGCCACCTTTATTTTGGGAACTAGGCTTATAGGAGTTATAAAGACCCAGGTATCAGGCAATAGCATTGTACTTAAATTAGCATTGATATATTCATTCTCATCTATTATATAATGCACACCTTCATTAATAAAAATATCTCTATTATCCTTGTTATGTAGTAGTGCTATGACTATTGGAATGTTAAAGCTCTTGATAATTTTAAACATAGAAATATTCTCAGAATCTTCTGCGAGCGCTAATATTGCCATGTCGTAATTATGTAATTCCTCTATGCTTTGTACTTCCATTAGTTTTCTAAATTCGAAACCAAAGCGCTTACACAAGACCTCAACCTCCTCATCACTGCTAGTGACTAACACTTTGGGGGACGGCTTCATATTATTTATGAGGCTTATCACTTGTCGAAAATAGTTCTTGCTTAGGGCTAAAAAGACCTTCATTGCATGTTCACTTCTATTTCTTTTAAGAGTTCTAAGCCTATATTTCTCTCAATAATATTTCTTCTTATTGCAAGTCTAATAATGCTTTTGAGCATTGATTTAATGAATAACTCCTCCATTCCACTAAATACTGGCTGTACATTATCTTTGCAATTGCTATCATCTATCCTAACCTTGGTTTTACCATCTAGCAAGGCCATAAAAGTTGCTAGGTGCTCGTAGTTCCAAAGGGTGTCCTCATCTAAATCAAAATACTTTCTTACACCAACTATTAATGAGTAAGAGGGGTAGTTAGGCAAATTAACATTTGGAAAAATGTTGAGAAGAATGCTGGTTGCCTTTCTATACAGCATTTCAAGTTTTGTAGAGGTGTAGGGTATAGACATGTGGATAGCGTATTCTCCAGATTCAATTTCATCTATGGATTTTTCCACCAAATCTTTATTGATGCAGTTAGACTCTGCATTAATTATGACAACAATAGGTTGATGTATTAATTTGATTGCTACTTTCATGGCCTTGCCTCTTATGAGTGGTGGATCCACGTAGAATACCTTTGTTTTCATAATAATTCTCTTACTTGGAAATCCATAAAACAATACGTACCTTTCAGAAAACATTTTATCAGCTATGACCCTTCCAGCTTTCCTAACTTCTCCAAGACTTAATCCTGCTATGCCTATATTTCTGTTTCCATGCCTCAGAAATTTCATTGACTTCTCTCCATATTTTCTTATATTTAAAAACCTTTTGAATCTTGTTATTTAAAAGTTTTGTAGTAAAGGATACAGTATCATCTTATTTAATTTAATAAAGCAATGAGGCCTTAGTTATGAGTTACATAGCTATTACAGCCAAGGATCTTGAGGCATTGGTTAAGGCTGTGAAGCTAGGCGAAGAAATAAAGCCAAGTCAGCAAGCGAAGAGAGATGTTTTTGTAGAGTATAATATAGCAGGAACTTTTAAGGATAGAATGCTTACAGCCATATATTATGACATTTGGAAGAGGTTGGGATTGATAGATAGAATTGCTTCTGAGATTACTGGAGTTTCGAATGTGGCTATACTAGATCCATGGCTTCGTGCTGCAATTAGGGTAGCTATAGAGGTTTTGATTTTTGAGAAGTTTATTAAAGAGGAGAAGTATAAGGATTCCAAGAATATTTTTGTGAACTACTTTAAGAAAAGAATATCGAAATTTCTTTCTGAGGTTACACATACTTATGTGGGGGCTTATTTTTGGGAACTTGTAGATAAAATAGCTGATTATAAGTGGAGGCCCAAGGACATTGCAGAAATGTGGGAATTCAAGTACATGGTTTCTCAAACAATAATTTCTAGGTTGTTGAAGATTGCAGAACGTGAAGAGGTGAGGCTAATTTTAAAAGAATTTAACCAAGTATATCCAATAAGCATTAGAGTAAATATATTGAAAAGCTCTGTAGAGGAAGTCGTAAAAGCACTTGAAAATGAGGGTATAAGGCCTAGTATAAGTAACTACGTTTCTACGGTTATAAAATTCAGAGGTCCTTATAATTTTGACAAATCACAGCTTTTTAAAGAAGGTAAAATAGTGATTCAAGAAGAGGCACCTGCACTTGCATCTATATTACTAGATCCAAAACCCAATGAAATTGTTGTAGATATGTGTGCTGCGCCAGGAGGAAAAACAGAGCATATAGGTGAACTGATGAGAAATCAAGGTGTTATATATGCTTTTGACATAGATGAAATGAGAATAGAACGCATGAAGCTTTTATTGAAGAGAACAGGCATTAAAAATGTGAAGATATTCAAAGAGGATGCTAGAAAAGCCCCTAAGATGCTTGGTAATGGAATTGCTGATAAAGTTCTCTTAGATGCACCATGCTCATCAAGTGGAACAATTATGAAGAACCAAGAACTTAGGTGGAGAATTACCGATGAAAAAATACAGGAGTTGCAAAGGCTCCAGATAGAACTTCTAGAAACAGCTGTGAAGTTAACTAAGAAAGGGGGTAGAATACTTTATACTACGTGTTCACTATTTAAAGAGGAAAATGAAGATGTCGTAGAGCATGTACTGAACGAGTACAAGAATATCATAAAGCTTATACCACTAAAGGGCCCCTTTAGCCCTGGATTCATATATGGAACAATGAGAGCCTGGCCACATAAGCACAAAACCTTTGGATTTTTCTATGCACTATTTGAGAAAATTGAAAACAGCGACTAAGTTTTGAACACTCATGAACTAATGTATTGAGGAGATGTTTCGGATTTTACAACTGAAAGCCTCGCCCTTTAGGGCGGGGAGGAGGTCAGCTCTGTTACCCAATGCCTATACTTTTCAATTTTACCTAGTACAGTCATGTTATAGAGTTCAATTATTTGTGATGTTACTTCACCTATCTGACCTCTCCCTATTGTCCTGCCATCAACCTCTATTATCGGGGTTATCTCCGCAGCTGTGCCAGTAAAAAATGCTTCATCTGCTGTATACAGCTCCTCTCTTCTAATTCTTCTTTCCTCAACTCTCAATCCCAGCATCTCTGAAGCTAGTTTAATTACGGTGTCTCTTGTAATACCTTCTAGAATGCCATCATACACAGGTGGCGTTATTAGCTTTCTGTCTTTCACTATAAATATATTTTCCCCAGAGCCTTCAGCTATATACCCTTCAACATCTAGCATTATTGCCTCGTCATAGCCGTTCATTGCTGCTTCGAGAGATGCTAAGTGGTATAATAGGTACATTCCTGTTACCTTGGCATAGATTGGGATAGAGTCTGCAGGGGGTTTTCTCCAGCTTGAAATAGTGCACCTAATGCCAGACTTCTTTAGATATTTACCGAATTCAACAGCAATTATTGCAACATCTACAGGATTCTTAGCTCTTAATCCAAAGCTTCCAAGTCCTCTAAAAGCTATTGGCCTGATATATATATCCTTGCCAAATCTATTAGCTTTTACAAGGTTTATAGTAGCTTCTACTAGCTCATCAATGGTGTACGGTATCTCCATGTGGATTATCTTAGCAGATCTAAAGAGCCTTAGTATATGGTCTCTAAGCCTAAATATCTTGATATATCCATTATCATAATACCCCCTTATACCCTCAAAAACACCAGTACCATAGTGAAGTCCGTGCACAAAAACATGAACCTTTGCATTATCCCACTCAACAATTTTACCGTTAAGCCATGCATATTTTGGCCAAGTAACTTCAACACTCATATTTTTCACCTATATTGAAAACTTCTAACACCTTAAGGGTTCTGGGAATAAAAATTTTTATAAGCATATACCGATATTTACATATATAAACATACTTAAGAAATAAAAACAGGTATTGTACATGGAATTGTTTTATAGCTGTGTTATCAGAAGTATTGATATTGTTTGCATTGCTATAGCATAGATGCTTGCCAGCGACGTGGATAACGCTATAGTATAGGAGTATATAGATGCTCCTACAGTCCATGCAATTCCATAGACTAAGCCAAATACACCATAACCCATAGCCCTTTTTCTGGAGGCAATATATCAACTATTGATGACCTCATTATAGTTTTCGAAACAACCCATTGCTACACCCCGTACCCCTGCCATTATGTATGCTATTAACTTACCCATTCACTGATGCGTAGAAAAATAGAATAGATAATGATGCAAGAGCTACTAAAGGTGCTAAATAAAGAATGTTCTTACGGATTCAGAAATAGCTGCGGGTTATACGCTGG
>JAPWTX010000053.1 GCA_028275825.1 Ignisphaera sp.
CTAGGGAGGTTGTTGAGGGTGCTAAGAGGAATAACGGTTCTAAACCTGTATTGAGAAGGTTAACTGCTAGAATACACCCACTAGACTATAGAGTAGACTTCAGCACAAAAACATTGAGAATAGCTGTATTGAATGATGAGTGGGTTGAGCTGAGGCTCAAGTGGTATAAGTATTTAGATAAGTACCTTGATGGCTCTTGGAAGCCTGGTGAGATACTTGTTAGCTATAGGAATGGAAAAATACTTGTTTACATAACATTCCACAGAGATGTTGAGCCCATTGCCTTCAAAACTGTTGTGGGTGTAGACATAAACTTTAATAATGTGACATACACAGTTCTAGACTTGAGTGGAAGTATAATCACAATTGGTGTTATACCTTTCAAAGGTCTTAGAAGAGCTCTTCACCTAAAGAGGCTTTCTGAAGATTTACAGAGGGGGTATTCTAAGAGCTGGAGGTTTTTGAAGTGGGTTAGGGGGGTTAGGGGTAGGTGGCTTAATAAGGCTAGGAACATATTGATGGACTCTGCTCACAGAGCATCTAAGAGACTCGCTGAAATAGCCAAAGAGTACAGAGCATTAATAGTTTTTGAGGATTTGGAGAAGCTTAAAGAGAATAGCAAACATTGTTACAAACTCTCGTGGGAAAAGTCTTTGTGGTGCTATAAGAGAATACAGATGTTTGCAGAGTACAAAGCTGCTTTTCATGGAATTAAAACACTCTATGTGAACCCATTTAAAACATCTAGGAGGTCTCCAAATGGTGGAAGGCTGAGGTTCATAAACTACAGATTTGCTGAACTTGGGGGTGTGGTAACATCTAGAGATGTTGTAGCATCCTGGAACATAGCTTTGAGGGGTTTGAAGAAGTTAAAGCGTGTGAGGGGCTCTCGGGTTTTGTTGAGCCCTGATAGCCCCCGCAATGAAGCAGTGAAAACCCGAGCAAAGCGGGGGAACCCCGGGGCAAGAAAAATATATCCACAACTAACTACAGCTATTTACAAGTGATCGCCTCGGGGAAACCCCTGAACAAGTAGAAGAACTTGCAAATACTGTTGGATGGAGGCTTAATCAAGATGATTGGCTTGCCATAGACGAGCTTAGCAGAGCAATTAAGATAAGTTATGCCATCTACTACCTCTCATATCAACCATTCTAACCCCTTTCAAAAAGACTTGGCTATGGCTAGCTTCTAAAATAGTTTTTACCAGTTTACAAACAACTACTAATTCTACTAATTATAGAATAAATGAATGTGTTCAAAGTTCTCTATAGGCGGATGATGCTTAAAACTAAATAAGGCTTTTGACAACAAGCTCCTCAAGGTCTCTAACAGCCATTGCAATAATTATCATAGTTGTGAATACTGATATGAGGTTGTTTATTATGAAGTGAGGTAGGGTTGTAGTGACCTACATGACTTTCTATGTAGCTATACTGCATGGAAGGAGCTATGAGAGAGGAGTCGTAGAAACAACACTACTGATCTTTGGAGTATCAATACTTCTCTACATGCTGGGCACGGTGCTAGGCAAGGTATTTGGTCTAACCTCCTCAATGCCATAGATGAGAAGCTCCTAGGCTCTATATGATGTATTGCCTGTAATGTGTTGTATTGGTATAGTTCTAGGTCTATCAAAATCTTCATCTAGGGTTATATACTGTTTATCTATAGGGTTCTTGAGTATGGTGGTTTTCGTGAGCGTGGACATGTCTAAAGTGGTTGGGGAATTGGCTCAGCTTCCTCTAGAAGAATCTGTTAAGCTTGTTGTTAGAAAGTTCATAGCACCTGATTTTGATAGGGTTTTCGAAGTTGTTAACAGGGTTCTTTGTGTAGCTCCTCATCCAGATGACTGTGAATTTGGTGTTGGGGGTACAATAGCTTCTCTATCTAGGAAGGGTAAGAGGGTTTACATGGTTATTGCTACAGATGGCTCTCTAGGCACCTCAGACCCCGCCATAGCTCCTCAGAGGCTGGCTGAGGTTAGGAGGCAGGAGCAGGAAGAGGCAGCAAGTGTTCTAGGCGTTGAAAAGGTTATGTGGCTTGGCTACAGAGATGGGTACATGCCTTACGATAAAGAGGCTAGGACAAAGCTCATCACCTTAATCAGGCTTCTCAAACCCGAGCTAGTATTTGCACCAGACGCCTGGCTTCCTTACGAAGCTCATCTAGACCACAGAAACACGGGGTTAGTAACAGCAGAGGCTGTTCTATTTGCATCACTACCGCACTACACTGAAGAGAACCTTATCACCGGTTTAGAGCCTTGGCATGTTAGCTACATAGCCTTCTACTACACCTCAAGACCAAACACATTCTATGACATAACAGATACTATTGAGGTAAAGCTAGAGGCTTTAAAAGCCCACAAATCTCAAGTAAGCTCTAACTGGGGTTACTGGGAAGCGTTGTTAAGATACCTAGCAATCCTATATGGTAAGAAGATAGGTGTAAAATATGCAGAAGCCTTCAAACTACTACCAACATCACTACTACACGCAATTCCATTCACTGAAATAGTGTGAAACAGCTACAGCAAAGACAGAGCCAAGAACTTCGATTCACCCACCTCAAGCTTACTAAAACACTCTGACCCACCTTCACGCCCTTAGCACTGTTAAACTCTTTATCTGAGCTTAAGTCTGCTACAATCACCTTTTCAACATCTTCATGCTTAGCAAAAAGCTGTACATAGGAGGGGTACTAATAGTAGCTTCATTGCTAGAGATAGTTGTTCTCGGCAGATAAAAGAATTGCTAAAGCATTGGAGTTGTCATCACCATTACTATGATGACAATTGTGACAAGAAATGCAAATACTGCAACCAGAACTACTTGAAAAGCTTATCTGCACCTAATCAACTCTTAACACGGGTCAAGTTGTTTAGGGTTAGCGTGCTTTGCGTGTTTATAAAAAGTTTGCTAAGTATAGCAATTACAGTGCTTCGACTATGAACTCTACAGGTAGCTTTTCAATAAGGTGCATTCTTTTCTTCATTTCTTCCTCAATTTTCAGGAATAGAGCTGTAGCATTCAAGGTCTCTGCTGTTGCAATGACGTAGCAGTCTGTTAATGCTATCCCTAGAAGCTTCTTAAGTTCTCCAGCTCTCAAAGCAATGTCCAGCGTTATTTCAGCGACCTCAGCCACATTTTTAATCCACAGCACTAGGTCTAGAGCCATTCTATTGTGTTCAGCAAATCCTGCTACACTATATATTCTGGACGCTGCATACAGTACTTCGCTTAGCACGGGGTAGGGCTGTTGCTATAACAGCTCCAAAAAGGTTTACAAGTGACTGATGAGAATGTGAATGTAAACCCATCTGACATAGTCATAACAATTATAGGCAGATCTACTTTAAAAACAGTTCTAAGCTGCTCAATATCAGGGTGTTTAAGCTAGCCCAAAAAGTGTCTGTAAGGTTGTAGATGGAAGAAATTATGTCGGTTAGCATTAGTGGAATACCTAGCCTTGCCATAGAGGATAGAATGAGCCTGCAACAATTCTCTCCCTGTAGCTCTCTATAGATAAGCTCCTCAACTCCTCACAACCAAAACCACTAATGCATCAGAGCTAGTACTACTATGAAGACGTAGTAGCTAACAGCAATAAGCTCTTACTGAATTATCTTGTGCAAACCATTGGAATTAATTGCTGAGACTAGGTATTTATTAAGAAGGGTATATACTGCAAAGTCTTCTAGTAGGTATAGTTGCTTCAACAAATATATTAAAGTTATAAACTTTTTCTAAGTTATTATAAAACAGAAGTGATGTTTGCTTGGATAAAAGGATTGTCTTCATGTATGTAGCTGTCTTAGTGATGATTCTAATACGCTTGCTGATCCCTCTCAGCATCTTTACAGCTTTAGGAGAAACCTATGTTACTGTCTACATAAGGCCTGATGGCAATGTTGTGCCCTCAAACGCTCCTATTACAACTACTGATAAGCATTACTATAAGCTGACAAGAGATTTTATTGGGAGTATAGTTGTTGAGAGGGGTGATGTAGTAGTTGATGGTGGTGGGCATGCTCTTGTGGGGAGAGTTGGACAGGGGTTTATGGATAAGGGCTTAGCTGTTCTAGCAAGTAATATACTCATAACGGGCTTTAGGATCTACAACTTCAGCATAGCGCTAATTATTTTAAATGCTACTAGCGTTGAGGTCAGCAAGTGTACAGTAATTGGCAACTGGGAGGGTGTTCACATAATAAGCTCTAATAATGTGCTTATACACAACAGCACAATGAAAGACAACGCAGCATCAATACACTTAGATAACTCAACTTATGTTGAAGCAAAAGAAAATGTCATTGAGGGTGGAGGAGTTGCAGTTATTGTCAGTAACTCCTCTAATGGCTACATCCATGACAACACCATAAGCTTAGCGAGAATAGGCATTATTGTTGAGAGGTCAGACATGGTGTATATTGGTGGCAATAGAGTTGTGGTGCCTAACGACGTTGGGATTAGTGTTGAGAACTCTGTTATGACCATCATCTTCAACAACTCACTAAATGGGGAAAATGGGGCAGGCTCTTGCAACATACATGTTACAGGCTCTGAAAAGACTGTTATTCACAAAAATCTTTTGTTAAATGCACCAGAAGCAGTAGTTATTGATGAACTTTCAAACCACACAATCATCTCCTACAACCATTTAGCTAGCGAGGACCCTTACAGACTACCAACAATTACACTGACAGGCATCTCTACAGATGTAATGGTGTATGGCAACAGTGGGGAGATGCATATAGAGCCTCACAGCTCGCATAAAGTGGTTATAGAGAATAACACCAATGCTGTGATTAGAGGGGATACATCGTCTTCGCTAGCCATATGCATCAACATACATACCTCAATTGAGCTAAGCAATATTAGCAATGCCTACATATGTGGCAACCTAGCAGACACAACATCACCTGCAACTGCAAACGGAATTGCTGTAAGTGGCACAGATATAGCAATACATGGGAATATCATTAAAAACTACAGGCAAGGTGAAGGTATTGAAGTGAGTGGCGATCATATTAAGGTCTATGAGAATGAGGTGACTAATAACAGCCAGGGAATAGTGATTAGTGGTAGCAGCTTTGTGGTGTACAGCAATAACATAACCCGCAATAATGTCGGGATACTGATTGCAGGAATGGCAAGTAGAGGTGTAGTGTATGACAATCTCATAGCGTTTAACGGAGGTGACCAGGAACCCTTCTGTGATGGTCCTGGCACAGGGGTCTGTATCTATGGGTCTGAACCCTATAATATAACATTTTATCACAATAGCTTTTTCAACAACTCTCTCAACAAAGGCAAGCAGGTTTACATAACTAAAGAGGGTTATAAGTGGGATAAAGACTACCCCTCTGGAGGTAACTACTGGAGTGATTACACAGGCACTGATGTAAAGAAGGGGGTTAACCAAGACGAGCCTGGCTCTGACGGCATTGGCGACACACCATATCAAGTGTACATATATCCAAGGGAACTTGATAGATACCCTCTAGTAAAGAGGCCTCCAAACCCTGGTAAAAGCCAGCTTAATCTAATTCCTCTACCCAGCATAGTGATAGAGCCTCCATTGGCAAGGATTTCACCATCAACTCCTACACCAACACCCACAGCCACGCCATCACCAACCCTCACAGCGACTACAACAATCTCTTCCACTAGCCCATCCTTAACATATACATCAACTCAGCAAACCACAGCACCACAGACAAAGACTACTCAAAGTACTGGTAACACAGTAAGCACAACTACTACAACTCCTCAGAAAGCTTTTGATATGACTCTACTAATAGTTGGCAGCATAGTTGTGGCTGCTATTAGCGTTATAGTTATAATCTTATTGAAGAGAAGGTGAGGTAGTACACAATAAAAACCCTAAAATCAAAACCTTTTTACAACTTGCCATTTATTGTGGGGAGGAGGTTAGCTTGAAAAAGGTTCTTGATGCTCACTTCTACAAGTCTGAATGGATTCTCTTCGGCTAGCACTTTTGCCTCTAGTTTTGCTATTAGAATTGTTGTGTTTGTTGATGTGTAGCCTCCTCCAGTTAAGCAGAAGTCTTTGGTTACCTCAACACTTGTTGAGCTATTGAAGATGTAGTCTGTTACCACAGACACCCTGCTAATGTTGTTCAAAATCATTGCACATAGAATGTATGGCGGGCTTGCCTGAGGAACAACAATTATCTCTCTTGGGCTCGGATCCCTTATGTATAGGTGAATAAATCTCTCCATCCAAGGATTAGCAACTATTGATTCACTAACCTCAGAAGCTCTGGAGGCAATCCTCATTGCAGCATCATATATTGCTGGGTCTGGAGCTGCTGGAGCTAACCCGCTTGGAAACCTCTTGAGAGCTGAGGTGAGAGTGCTGTTGAGGTCGTTAACCCCCTCAGGCCCAATCATGAACACCCCTGGCGTTATTAGGAAGAGTATGTAGAGAGACTTCACAGTTCTGCTCCTAAACATCCATAGTTGAGATGCTGAGAGGGCTATGATTATATGTGATGCTGACATTAATACCCTGTCCCATTCAACACCTGAGAAGCTGTTCCACGGCAGTAGAAGTGGTGTTAAACTGAGTAATAGTAGTAATAGTGAGAATGCTATTGATAATGTGGCTCTTCTCCACAGCCTCTCCACAGCCGCTAGGTATAGAGGTGCTAGTGTACCTAGGCAGATGAGTATGTATGGATATAGAGAAGGTCTCTCACTAAATGTCTCTCCAACTATTGGAGGTACATAGCCTAGTACAGGGTTCTGAACTACTGGCACTCTGAGGTACCACGATATAAGGGTGTAGCTAGCTATGGCAACACCTATGTAAACAGCTGAAACAGGGATTCGAAGCCTCTTCAGCCCAGGTATGTAGAGAAGAATCACAAGCAGTGAAATTATTATTGCTAATGCAGCACCAAACTCACTCGCTAAACCAGCTAGCAGTAATAGTAAAGATGTCTTGGCAAGTCCCACAGGATCCTCTCTCAACCTCTCGACAAGGATTATAGACGCTAGTACAAGTATCTGTGCAAACACCTGCTTCTGGAGATCCCAGGACATCCTAAGGCTGAGTAGAGAGAAGCTAGCTATTAGCGATGCCGCTACAGACCTCTTCCCACTTAACCCAAGAACCCTTACACTGTAGAGCGCAACTAAAGCTGAGAGAACTCCGTAAGCTATTGGCGGGTAAACCTTAAACACGAGCACAGGATCCATGAAGAGAGTGAGTGGATAGAGGACCCAGTCTAGAAGTGGTGGTGTGTTTCTTAATCCGCCCATCCACCAGTAAGACCCGAAGAGGCTGGGCCTGTAAACAAAGTCCCTTAGGTGAGCAGCATAAGATACTGTGTCGTAGCCTACCAACCTATAGCCCCAGACAAGCTCTGGAATAAACCTTGTAGCAAAGCCCAGTAGAAAGCCTATAGCAACAGGGTGATCAAGAAAGCTGTTACCAGCTCTCACAAGGGTACTCCAAACATTGACAAAGCTAGTGGTTTGTGCAAGGACTAAAGGTCCTTGAGCAAAGCTGTGAAGAAGCATAGCGCCAAAAGATAACACTGCACCAATAAAGCTAGTGACATAAACAATTAAACCCTGCTGAGGCACTAGTGTAAAGCCTCCTATGTAGAAGTTGTATGAATTGAAGAAGAATGTGTAGACAGTTATATACACCCTAACAAGCCACATAATCAACACCCCTAGAACCTCTAGCAAAAGCGTTGAAGCTATTGAAATACTTCCAAACACTATAAGCTCCAAAGCAACAGCAATTGTCATCAAAATAAGTGAGGTAATGAATATGTAATCAAGCCTAATAAAGTAGTAAGGGTAAGAAACACCAGTAGGAACAAGAGGCACTAAAAGCAATACAAAACCCATGAAACCAATCAACAACCTATAGCGTAACAAGGTACTGTAGAGATCCATATCTATCTACACCCTTACCACATAAAAAACAGGAAAACACAGCAAATAAAAACTTTGGTATAGACTCAAACACCACCCCACTTCCAATGACTGTGAAGCGCAGTGAAATGACCTCCTCGCTAAGACTGTTACAGATGTGAATCCAAGTAGATGAGGAGAACCGGTGAACCACCTAAAGGGAGCCCTCGCGTTTCCCCGCTAACGGTACTCGATGTTATCTGTGAATTGTGATCCCGTTAGTGGGGTTACACCTCTGTGTGGGTTCACCAGCATCACCCACACACCATGGGTGTCTGTAGAGCCAAACGCCACGAGGCCCCCACCTGAGGTCTCTATATCAACTCAGTGCAGATCATCCAAGAAACTATAAAGTGGAGAGTTATTTAAACACTGCTCTATGAGTCAAGTATCTACAGCTATTCACAGATATTTAAACTTACCATCAGTTCTATAACAGCCTTCTAGGGTGGGGAAAGGTTAATTTGTTTAAGCTATGATAATGCTCATAAACACTTTTTATAGGTAAAGCTAGAATAAGATTTTG
>JAPWTX010000054.1 GCA_028275825.1 Ignisphaera sp.
AAGTTTCACATGAGGGCTTTTGCAAGTATTAGAAATGCTGTAGTTAGTGCTGTGTATAGTCCTCATAGAAGAGAGGATCTCTTCGCCCTGGCATCTGAGCTTGGTTTACCGCAGCCTAATTATTATAGTGATTTGAGGGAGATGCTCAGTAAAGAGCATTTGGATGCTCTTTGGATACTGGCGCCCAACTTTGCTAGAGTTGATGTTACTAAAATAGTTGTTGAGGAGGTTCTTCAGGGAAGGGCAGCTGTCAAGGCTGTTGCATATGAGAAGCCTTTAGCTAGAAATCTTTATGAAGCTAAGCAGATTGTTGAGCTTGTGAAAAAAGCTGGGCTTCTTCATGGATATCTAGAGAACCAGGTGTTTATGCCTTCTGTAGTAAGGGGTAAGGAGATTGCGTGGAGGCGTGGAGCTGCTATAGCTGGAAGACCCTACTTAGCTAGGGCTGCTGAAGAGCATGGAGGTCCTCATAGCCCTTGGTTCTGGGATCCAAAGCTTTCTGGTGGCGGTGTTTTGCTTGATATGGGTTGTCATAGCATTGAGGCTGGCAGATATCTTTTGACTAAGCTTGGTGAGAAGGATCTTAAACCAGTTGAGGTGTATGCAGAGGTATATACGTTGAAATGGTCTAGGGGAGACTATGTGGAGAAGTTAAAGAAGTTTGCTGGTGTAGATTACTCTAAAGCTCCGGCTGAAGATTATGCTAGGACTATTGTGAGGTATGAGACGAGCGATGGACAGATAGTTGTCTCAGAATCGAGTAATGCGTGGTGTTTTGTAGGACCTGGTCTTAGGCTAACCTTTGAGCTATTTGGACCAGAGTACTACATGCAGATAAATACGCTACAACCAGAGCTATTCATATTCTTTAGTAGAGAAGTTAAGGGGCCTGCTGGAGAAGATCTTGTGGAAAAGCAGGCAGCAGAACAAGGACTCATGCCTGCTATACCAGACGAGGCAATAACATATGGATATGTAGCTGAAGATAAACACATGGTAGAAGCTTTTTCAAAAGAAATGCTTCCACGAGAAAACCTTGAAGACGCGTTATTGGTCATGGAGCTCTTAATGGCGGCATACAAATCAGCTGAGCTTAGAAAACCAGCTAAGTTGCCGGACCCCTCTCTAGACGAGTATAAACCATTACCTCACAGAGCAGCTCTGGTCACTAAATAGCGAGAACCTCTTTATGGCATTTAACAGTGTTTCATAATGTTGAAAGAATGTTTTTCAAGTTCTTGAGGGACCTCTTTATAGATTCTAGTGGTGGTTTATATGGATATGTCTCTTGCTCAATTATAATCCACTCAGTTCCTCCATAATCTCTCAACGCCCTTAATATATCTAGCCATTTTGCATCACCTTCCCCTATAACTACATCATATCCCTTTATCTTTGAGTAGTCTTTTGCATGTACCGATACAGCTCTTCCTCTACATCTCTTAATGACCTCTATCAAATCATCTGTTGAGAGACCTGCTCTAAGAGCGTGACCAATGTCTATCTGCATCACGACATCTTCAGAGGTTCTACTAAATATTAGGTCCCACGGAAGCTCGCCTTCAATTGGTGTGAACTCTGCCCAGTGATTGTGATACCCTATCCTCATGCCATACTGTTTAAGCCTCTTTGCAAGATTGTTTAAGGTCTCTGCAAACATTATCCAGTCACCTTTTGTTCTCGTCATTTCTGGGGGAAGTCCTGGTATTATGAGGTACTTATTTCCAAGAGCTAGGTTAAATGATATTGTTTTATCTATCTCTGATTCGCTAAAGGCTTGTATTGGAATATGAACGCCTGCAATCCCAAGCCCAAGCCTATACAAAGCTTCTCTCAGCTCGTTTGAATCCTTCCCATAGAACCCCGCAAATTCAACGCCATCAAAACCTAGATCAGCAACCTCTTTAAGCACTTCGTAAAACCTTTTTGAAAGTTCTTCACGCAGGGAATAGAGTTGCAATGCTATATGGAAGGACATGGCCTCCAAACCCTATCAAGCCTTAACTCAGAGCATCTAAAAACTTTCATACGAATAATTATAAGCTTATGATAAATGATAAAGCTTATAATGTTACTACATTGCTGTAGTGTGGGTAGAGGCTTGGGTGATAATTTGAGTAAAGAGAATGTTGTTAGGATAGGTTTTGTGGGTGCAGGTGGTATAGCTCAAGTTCATGCAGAGTATTATAGAAGAATCCCGTTTCTGAGGCTTGAAGCTGTTACTGATATTGATATTGAAAGAGCTAAAGAGTTTGCTAGAAGGTTTGGGATACCGGAAGAGAATGTATTCAAGGATTACGTAGATATGCTTGACAAGGTTCTTCTTGACGGTGTAAGCGTCTGTGCTCCGCACAAGGTTCATGCCCCGGCATCTATATACGCTCTTAAGAGGGGTGTTCACGTACTTGTTGAGAAGCCTATGGCAGTTACAGCTTTGGAAGCTCTTGAAATGCTTAGGGCAGCTATACAGTATAGAAGGATACTGTTTGTAGGTTTTCAAAACAGGTTCTCACCTGAAATAATAGCGGCTAGAAGGTTTGCTGAGGCAGGCACTCTCAAAGGTTTCTACTATGGTGAAACCGTAGAGGGTAGGGAGAGAAGGAGAGGTATACCACCTCTCACAACTTTCATAAGTAAGGAGATAGCTGGTGGAGGCGTACTACTAGATCTAGGTTGTTACGCAATTGACAATGCTATGTATATACTTGGCTACCCCGAAGTGACAAAGGTAAGCGGCCACATATACACAGCACTAGGTAAGAGTAGGGAGGCATCATCAGTACTGAGTATGTGGGGTCAGGTAGGTCCATGGTTTGGTCCATGGAATACTGAAAAATTCGATGTTGAGGATTTTGCTGTAGGGAGAATCGTGCTTAGGAATGGAGGTGTTCTGTGGCTTAAAGTTGCATGGGCTATGCATAATGATGATCTGGGCAGACCATTTTACCTAGGTTTAAGGGGAGGTATAAAGCTTTACCCACTTGAAATTTTCAGAGATGAGAACGGCTTTATGACCACAACAAGGGTTGTGGTTCCACAAAGAGATGTGTGGATAGATAAAATAGGGAAATTTGTTGAGGTGATCAGGAAAGGTTTAGAGAGCTCTATAGACCCGATAAAGGATAGCCCTATAGACCCGAGAGAAAATGTATATGAAATGATAATATTGGATGCAGTCTATCGTTCAGCTTACAATGGTGGTGAAGAAATTGAGATACAGGTGCCTGACGAGATTAAACCTATAATAAATAACGCCATGATTTCTATGGATTAAGGCGATATGCCATGAAGCTAAAGATAGGCTTTGCAGGATTTGCTCATGTCCATGCACCTGGACATGCAGAGTACCTAAGGTCTAGAAATGACGTTGACGTTGTTGGCATATTTGATGAAAATAGAGATAGAGGTTTATACTATGCTAACAAATATGGTTTTGAATATGTAGAGTCTTTAGAGAGACTTGTAAGAAGAGAGCCGGATTTGGTTGTCATAGATAGTGAAACTGTGAAACATTTGGAATATGTTAAAATACTTGCTGAAAGCGGTATCCACATATTTTGCGAAAAACCTATTGGAATAAATATTCAGATGGCTAGAGAGATAAAGAACTATGTAGAAAAGCATGGAATTCTCTTTACAACA
The DNA here is from genome assembly GCA_028275825.1 of Ignisphaera sp. Lineage (GTDB taxonomy): Archaea > Thermoproteota > Thermoprotei_A > Sulfolobales > Ignisphaeraceae > Ignisphaera. The sequence goes on from JAPWTX010000054.1 coordinate 3,643, forward strand.
GGATTTGGACATAGATTCAATCCCGATATAGTAAAGCTTAGAGAGATTTTGCAGAGTAATGAAATTGGCGAAATCTATGTAGCTAGAGTGAGAATAGCGCATTCGGGGGCCATAGATAAATGGTTTAAAGATTGGAGCCTTTGGTTCGCAGTAAAAGAGCTTGCTGGAGGTGGAGGGCTGCTTGATCTAGGTATTCATGCAGCTGATTTATTGAGGTATATATTAAATGATGAAGCTGTAGAGGTTTGGGGAATTGATTTGAACTTGGCAAAGACATATGACATAGATGATTTTGGTATAGCAGTAATTACTTTTTCAAAACAAACAGTAGCAGTATTAGAAAGTGGTTGGGTACAGGTAGCAGAAAACCCATCATTGTCTCCGGATATACAAGTATATGGAGGTAAAGGAACAGCTCTAAAAACTTTTATGGGAACCATATACTATTCTCGGGATAGAAATGCATGGATTAAACCAAATCCTCCACAAATATTTATCAGACATCCTTTAGAGGATATAATAGAAGCTATAAAGATGGGTAGAAAACCAACTATAACAGTTGATGATGCTGTTAAAGCACAAGAAATAATAGAAGCTACGTATATAAGCAGTGCAGAAAAGAAGCCAATAAAACTTCCTCTTCCATAATAAAGCCAGTTGACTTCTTGAAACAATTGAATGCTTTTATTCTTGCATTGAAGCATATTCACATTGGATGTAGTTGAACTGCGTCTAATTTAAAAAACTGTTTTTGAGTTTTATAAGCCCATGCAAATATAGCTGTAGAAAACACTATTACAGTAATTGCATCGTAAGGCATTGGAAATACATTAAGTGGTGATACTGGTAAGAAGTTATTGTATTCAAAAGTCCTGTCACCAAGTAGAGATATCAATGTTAATCCAATTAAATATGCTATATACCATGCATTCTTCTTTAACTCCGATAAATATGTTGCACTCTTTACAAGAGCTGAATATAGTATAAGGCTTGCCATAGCTATAATTACTCCTGTTAGTGTCCATGGCCAGCAAGCCCAGTATATGTATAGAGTTGATATGACAAAGCCTATGTACCCTAACAACATTAACCTAGGCACGCGCCTTAATACCGCGAAGCTTAGTGCTGAAATACCGTATGGTATGAACTCAGTTATCATTGAGATCAATATTACGTTGGGAAAACTTGGAATCAGTATCATGATTATTGCTGTTAGAATTGATGAGAATATCAAGGCATTTGAGGGTGTTCCAAAGCGTGGATGCACATATGCTAAGGGCTTCCAAAGCCTATTCTCACGTGAAAGTGCATATGCTACACGACCTTGAAGCAAGACCCAATCACTAAAGCAACCAGCTGATGCAATTACTGCGCCAAGAACCATGACCTCGGCTAACCCCATTACCCCTAGAGCCCTAGATACATCAGCTAGTGGCGAAGAGAGAGTGCCTAGGGATTTCCAATCCTTTTCAGCTATTCCAAGCCCCTCCCAATTCACAGCGCCGATAAACGCTGAAATTAGTAGTATATAGATAGCTGAGACTATGACCACAGTTGCTATAGCTGATTTCATTATAACTTTCTCAGGCTGTTTAACCTCTTCACTAACTAGAACAAGGCTTTCGAATCCAACAAACATCCAAAAACCGAAGGCTATAGCTAGTCCTATACTCCCAAAGCCGTATGGTGCAAGTGGTTGAAAGTTGTTAGTGTTTATTTTGCTGAACCCTATTACTATAAATGCTAGGAGAGGGGCCATTCTTACTAGTGTTAGTATAAGGTTTAGCCCTGCACCATACTTAATGCCGATGACATTTATTATTGTGACTATGGCTAGTATAGCTATGGCTATGGCTATGCCTAGTGGTGTAAGAGTCAATCCTACAGCAATACCTGGTATGTAATAAGAGAGATATAGAAGAAATGAATAGATTATGGCGGCTGTTCCAATAAAACAACAGAAGTAGTAGCTAAGACCCGTTATAAATCCTGAGAGATCTCCTAAAACCTCTTTAGAGAAGTAGTATATACCGCCAGCCCTTGGATATATTTTGCCAAGTTCTGCAAGTATGTACATCAATATAGCTGTTATCACACTTATCAAAACTATTGCAAGCACTGAGAGAGGTCCTGAAACTGATGCTATGAGCCCTGGGGTAGTGTATATGCCGGAACCCACCATAGCGCCAATACCTATAGCAGTAAGCAGAACTACTCCAAGTTCCCTTCTCAGCGTGGAGTTAATCATATCCTAACCCCTATATCTCTGGCACTTTCTCTACCTTATGTTTCTTCAATATCTCTAGCATTGCATTATCAAGACTCTTCTCAATATCTGGAGGTAGAGGCTCTACACTATGCTCTTTCAATACCTTTTCAATAAACTCTCTAGCAACAGTGTCCAGAGTTTTAGAGCCGCTTTTCTTCCACGTGTCTGTAGTCTTCTTGTCTAAGAGCTTTGGAATGAAGTGCTCTTTTCTCCACCATTCACGTGTATGCCTATACTTTAAGAATAGCCCGCCAGGACCCACCTCTTCTATCAACCAATCCGCAAGCGTCTCAACATCTATTTGTATACCTTTTGCAAACCTGAGAGCCGAGCCTGCGATGTCGTCGTCTATGACGAGTTTGAGTAAGCTTATACCGTTCTCCTCTAGCATCATTCCAGAGCCTATAGCCATGTTTATGCCTGAGAGAACAGATATTAACGCGCCGAAAGCTGGTTCTAAAGTTGCTTGCTGATCAAAGGTCTTAGCATCGCTGACCATAGTGTAAGAAGCGCTTGGAACACCATAGAATTTCGCTAAGTGTGAGAATGCAGCAGACATGAGCCCAACCTCTATATAACCTGTGCAAGAGGTTGCAAACCTCTGGTCAAATACTGTTGGAGAGCCGCTGTAGACTATTGGTGTACCTGGCTTTGTAAACTGTGCAATAACAACGCCTGAGAGAAACTCAGCATTTGCCTGTAGCACGGCACCAGCTAATGTTGCAGGTGCTGTTCCCCCTGTCTGCGGCATTGGTATTATGTGTACAGGTATGCCATATTTAGCACAGTCCATGAGATTTTGCACTGTAAGACTACTCCATTTAAGGGGTGGTGAAGAGCATATTGCAAATATCATAAAAGGTTTTCTACTAACATTCTCCTCACCTACTACAGCCTTCATGAGTTTTGCAGCATCTGGCACCCCCTCAATTGTAAAAGCACCTGTATCTATTGGCTTAGAGCATCTCTTTAAAACTACATACATCCTCCACCTATCAGCAACAATCTCAGGTATGTCTGCAGGAACTAGTGCTGTTGACATTATATGTGTATTGGGAAGGGCATCTGCAAGTTTTGCAACATCTGCTAAATCCCTTGTCATAGGTCTTCTAATCTCACCTGTTCTCCAATCTATGTAGTAATACGCTGCAGAACCTACAACGAAATATGTGCTCCATCCATATAGCTCAACATAGTTTTTTCCATCGCGATGATAAAGCCTCACAATTGGAGGAGTTCTCTTCAAAGCCTCTCTAACAATGTGTTCTGGGATCCTGACTATTTTCTTATTTAAGTCTACCTCAGCCCCAATATCTCTAAGCATATTGAGGGCCTCTTCATGCTCTATCCTAACACCTACTCTATTGAGAATGTTGAGAGATCTGAGATGTATTTCTTCAACCTCGTCTCTACTCAAAACCTCTATCCTAGGTCTAGCCAAGGCTAACTACCCCACTTACCCCTCTATACCAAACAACCTCTTAATTAATTGAACAGCACTAAAAGCATCTGGCGCCCATCCATCAGCCCCAATCTCTTTAGCCCATTCCTCAGTCGTTGGAGCACCACCAATAACAATTTTCACCTTATCTCTTAAACCAGCTTGCTTTATTGCTTCTATAGTTTCCCTTTGTTTAAGCATTGAAGTAGTCAGCAATGCGCTCATACCAACAACATCGGGTTTGTATTGCTTAACTGCTTCAACAAACTTCTGTGGAGGCACATCAACACCTAAATCAATAACCTCAAAACCTGAGGCCTCCCAAAGAGTTGCAACAATGCTTTTTCCAATGTCATGTATATCACCCTCAACAGTGCCGATAACAATTCTACCAAGATACTTAACGCTCCTACCCCTCTTAACAATCTCATTTTTAAGAATAGAGAGACCAACCTTCATAGCATCTGCAGCAGCCACAACATCAGCTATGAAAACCTCTCCCTTAACCCACTTATCCCCCAGCTCAAGAACACCAGCAACAAGAGCTTTCTCAACAGCTTCAAGAGGATCAATACCAACTTCAACAACCTTCTTAGCTATTTTTGAAACCTCCTCGGGATCCCCATTAACAACAGCCTCCTTCAATCTCTTAAACAACTCCTCTTTTACAGACATTCTACACATCCGTGTAAGATATATTGATAAAACCAGTATATAAACTTTAATTTAATTAAACTATTACTTCATCTAAATAATATATAGAAATAACTTATAGTAATAATCAGTTAACTCAATTTACTCATCTACCTCTATAGCTTTAACATATTTAGATGCATTTCCATATCATGTAGCAACCTTGGAACCCTTATAGGATCTTGCTGAAGAGTTGATATAAGTTTACAACTTATTGATGAACTTTGACAACAGCTACTACCACTACTGCGCCTCCTCCGGCTGTCACAACAGCTCCTAGAACATTTACTACAACTGTTGTTGTTCCAACAACAATAGTGTCAACAGTAGTATCAACAGTGAGCTCAGTATCAACAGCAACTATGACAGCAACAACAACAGTAACACAAAGAGTAACAGAATGGGCAACAACAATAGCAATAGCAATAGC
>JAPWTX010000015.1 GCA_028275825.1 Ignisphaera sp.
TTTAGATGATACCCCATCTGAAAAGAGTCTGCATAAAATGTTTTACAACGAGTTGAAGAGGCTTGGTTTTAGGGCTCATCATGTATCTGAAATCTATAAGAGGGCTAGAGAGGTTGTTGAGGGTGCTAAGAGGAATAACGGTTCTAAACCTGTATTGAGAAGGTTAACTGCTAGAATATATCCACTAGACTATAGAGTAGACTTCAGCTCAAAAACATTGAGAATAGCTGTTTTGAATGATGAGTGGGTTGGGCTGAGGCTCAAGTGGTACAACTACCTCAACAAGTATCTCGACGGCTCTTGGAGACCAGGGGAGATACTTATTAGCTATAGGAATAAAGGGATATTTGTTTATATAACGTTTCACAGAGATGTTAAACCCATAGATTTTAGGGCTGTTATGGGTGTAGACATAAACTTTAATAATGTGACATACACAGTTCTAGATTTGAATGGTAGCTTGGTCTCAATAGGTGTTATACCTTTTAAAGGTCTTGGAAGAGCTCTTCACCTGAAGAGGCTTTCTGAAGAGCTTCAGAAGAGGTACCCAAATTCTTGGAGGTTCATAAAATGGGTTAGAAGGGTTAGGGGTAGGTGGCTTAATAAGGCTAGAAACATATTGATGGACTCAGCCCACAGAGCATCTAAAAAGCTTGTGTATATAGCCAAAGAGTATAGAGCTCTAATAGTCTTTGAGGATTTGGATAGGCTTAGAGAGAATAGCAAACATTGTTACAAACTCTCGTGGGAAAAATCCTTGTGGTGCTATAGGAGGGTGCAGATTGTTTGCAGAGTATAAAGCAATGGTCTACGGAATTAAAACAATTTATGTAAACCCATTTAAAACATCCAAGAGGTCTCCAAATGGAGAAAAGCTTAGGTTCATAAACTATAGATATGTTGAGCTTGGAGATGTGGTGACATCTAGAGATGTTGTAGCATCTTGGAACATAGCTTTGAGGGGTTTGAAGAAGTTAAAGCGGATGAGGGGCTCTTGGGTTTTGTTGAGCCCTGATAGCCCTGCAGATGAGGGTGTGAGAACCCGACCCAATGCAGGGAACCCCGAGGCAAGAAAAATGTATCCACAAATATTTACGGTTAATTGAAAATAATTGCCCCGGGAAAACCCTTTAGGGTAAAGTGGAGGTCAAATAAATAAAACTGTGATTGAACATGCAATTTGTTTGACGAGTTTGCCACGTTTAGCCCCCCGCTGGCGTAGGCCTGTGTGGGTTCAAAATATTTTCCCATTGTATTAAACAAGGCATAGGATTATTTAGTCCTTTGCAAATATTTGCGAAATGTTTGGTGCAGTAATTGGGTGAGAAGTATTATGAAAATGTTTAGTAAAGTTAGTAGTACTGCTTATGGGGTCTCTACTAGAATTAGAGATAGAAGTAAATGTTATCCTAAGATTGTTTATGTAGCCTGCAATAATTGTCTCTCATGCTTTAAGCTCTGTCCCTATAATGCTATATACATTGATATAGATGATTATGTTAAAATTGATTATAATAAATGCAAACTGTGTTCTGTATGTTCTCTAATATGTCCCTATGGTGCTGTTGATTGTCAGTGGGTGCCGACCTCATCATCTAATCAGAGCGGACTAAAACATTCATCACTATGAACCTATGCAATTCATTTCTCTGTTACTACTAAAGGTGTTGCCACTAAGTTTAAAGTTATTTGATGCTAGTAATGTATTTCACAGTATATCACGTAGCGTTGCTAGGAAGCAGAATCTCATGACAGCAAGTATTCTCTTCATCAATTCTCCTTTTTTCATCTAGAACCTTTTTAACCATGTCTTGCAGCTTTGCTATGAGTTTTCTTTTATCTTCCATTAGAACCACATCACTATATCCATAAGCTATTATATTGTGGGCTAATGGGCTTGGCGCAAAATAGCTTTCAATTACTTCTATTTCTATCTCACCATTCTCCATATTTCTCAGAACCTCTTTAGCATGGGTTAGATCCATGAAATCCTCAAGAATCTCTCTATATGTTTCTTCTATTATTGGAAATCTATCATATTTTTCAAGCACTTGTATAACTTTCTCTGCATTTACTTGTCTTCTCGCAATCGATACATCAACTCCTTTATAGCGTCGCAATAACATAAATGCTCTCTCAGCACAGTGTCTAAATCTTTTCTTAAACAGTTCTGTAGCTCTTACAGCTTTCCTTACAATATTCTCTACATTCATATAAGATACTTCTAATATGAGCTTTTTAACATCTCTAGCTTTTATAGGGCTTGAAAATGTAAGCATAAATCCGTTGTCTGTTACCGTTATCTTAACACTTTCCCCAAGATGCTTCGCAAAAACATATGCATAAGCTCTGGAAAGCACATCATTTACCCTCCTACCAAACAAGCTATGGAATATTACATTTGTAGTTCCTTTCTCATTATCAGGCCATATCTCAACTAGTACAAATTTATCTGATGGAACCTTAGTGTTTGTAAAAGCCATTTGCTGATATATATAATCATATATATATTCAGCAGCATGCTTTTCAATATTGTACTCCTTTACAAGCCATGCTATAACATGCTCCTTAGGCATATAGCTAATGAGCTCCGCAACAACCCTCCTAAACTTACCAACTTCTAACGCTGAGTCATAGGCTAGTGGAAGCATTTCAGAAAACCATGATGGAACTGTAGGTTTTTCTCCCTCAACAGGTTCAACAATGACATGAGTTGGATGTAGAGCTAGAACCCTATAGGATTTACCACCTAATACAAAGATTTCCCCTGGTGCCAATATTTCTGCAAAACCCTCTTCAAGATCCCCAATATACTGCTTCTTGCCATTAACCATTGCCACAACGACTACCTTTGCCTCATCTGGTATTGCTCCAACATTAAGCTGATATATCATTCTAGCACCCCTCTTTTTCCCAATAATTCTTGAGGATTCATCGTAACGTATCTTGGCATAAACATTGTAGTCCTCTAGACCAGGGTATCTACCACTAAGATAATTCACTACACTCATTAACTCCTCTTCCGTAATTTCATGATAAGAATAACTCCTCTTAATGATTCTAAGAATTTCATCAAATGTTCTAGGCTTTTCAAGAGACATTCCAACTATGTGTTGCGCTAAAATGTCAAGAGGTTTTTTAGGTATTTTTATGCGATCTATCTTTCTCTGAAGAGCTAGTTTTGCTAAGACAGTGCACTCTACCAAGTCATCTCTATCTACAACTATCATAACACCTTTGCTGACTGCATAGGCATTATGACCTGCTCTACCAACTCTTTGCAAAAGTCTTGTAACACTTTTTGGGCTGCTTAAAAGTACTACAAGATCTATATACCCTATATCAATGCCTAGCTCTAAGCTTGTTGAAGATACTGCTACACGTAAAAGCCCTTTCTTAAGCTTATCTTCAACCTCAAGTCTTAAATCTCTACTTAAGCTACTATGATGCGCCTCAATTTCATCAGCATTGAGCACACCATTTAAGCTAAGGCTCTTTTTAAGCTTGTACACAACCTTTTCTGTAGCACTTCTCGTATTCGTAAAAACTAGCGTTGTTCTATGCTGTAAAATGAGCTTCACCAACTCTTCATATATTGCTTCGTTAAGTGTAGAAGCAGGTGTATAAACTAGGTCAAAGCGAGGAACAGCAACTCTTATGTCTATGGGTTTCGAGAACCTGGCATCAGCTATGACTATGGGTCTTGGGGAATTGTTATCATCGTATCCAGCTAAAAACCTTGCGACATCTTCAAGAGGAGCTATTGTTGCACTCAAACCTATTCTCTGATAATCTCTACCAGCGAGGTCGACAAGCCTTTCAAGAGACAAAGATAAATGCGCTCCTCTTTTACTTGATGCAAGTTCGTGAACCTCATCTACAACAACCCACTTAACTGTAGCAAGCTTCTCTCTAAATTTAGGCGCATTTAATGCTAGTGCAAAGCTTTCTGGAGTTGTAATAAGGATGTGGGGAGGCATTCTAACCATTTTAGATTTTTCATGGGGTAAGGTATCGCTAGTTCTCACACCAATCCTAATATCTATATCAACTCCTAGCTCCTTTCTTATATGTTCCCCAATATCAGAAAGTGGTTGTACAAGGTTTTTCTGCATGTCATTATTCAAAGCCCTTAAGGGTGAGATATATATCACATATACCTGATCTCTTAGCTCATTATTTAATGCATATCGATAAAGCTCATCTATTATGGGTAGAAAAACTGCCAAGGTTTTTCCAGTACCTGTAGGGCTCGATATTAGAACATTGTAATGAGATTTTATATAGGGTATGGCCATTTTCTGTGGAGGAGTTAGAGAACCATACCTGTTTTTAAACCATTGGGCAATTTGGGGAAGAAGAAACTTTAGAACCTCGTCATCCTCAAACTCATGTGCATATGCAAAGCCATTTAGAAAATCAAGCTCCAATATTAACACCAAAAGCTGAGCCGAAGCATCTTTCCTATAGTCTTTTTAGATTTAGTTAGAACCTTTATTAAATGTCAGATTCGTGACACTACATTCAAATACCTGCCTTAGATAGTGCTTCTCTTACGTTCTGCGGCAGCGCCATATAATCAATTTCTTCTGCATCTTTTGCATCATACTCCCATTCTTTTTCAGAACCATCTGATGCAACATATACGTGTTTAGTAATGTACATAGGAACTACAAACAGTTTGCCATCTTGGGATCTGCACAACTCTATGACAACTCTTTTATCACCCTTCTTAACAATGTACTTTTTCTCAATAGATATTCTATACATCAAATTCACCCTTTCCCTCTTTTTTATCCTCTGTTTTCAGCAAGTTCTTGACTATACTATTTGGCAGAGTAAAAAAGTGTTTGCTAACTTCAACTATGTAACTTGTAGACGGAACCGCCTTTGGTATACCTATGTTGAGTGCCAGCAAATTTTTCTCCATGTTCAGCTCTAAAGCTGTCTTGAGTTTGCCTGAGTCAATTCTAACCCCTATTTCATAAGCTATGACAAATTTTGTGAATCTTCTTACAGTGTCTTGCAGATTTTCAAAAAAGCTGTATAGCTTCTTCAGTAGGGAGACGAGTTCTTCAAACTTTATGAATCCGAAATAATATAGCGTGAAGATGAACCTAAGAAATCTTGCGGCTAAGCCCTCATCTAGTCTATTACATAAATCTCCCAGTTCTTTGCAAAACCCCTCTTTTGAAGTAGCTTCTCTAAGTGCATTCCACATTAATTCAAATTGTATTTCCAATGAGAATACCTTTCTAAGTACATCTTCCTGAAGGTCTTTGTCTATTCCAAGCCCCCACTTGCCAATAACATATAGTGAGGAAAGTTCTTTGTCGTACAGATCTGGAGGATTGCCTACTCCTCTAATCGGCTCTATACTCTTGGATTCGTAAACACTTCTCAAGATCTCTACCACCTCCTCTCTTTTCAGATCAGGCTTTGAGATCACTATGCTCCAAACAGTTGTTAGTGCTTCTATTCTCTTTCTCCTCAAATTCATTCAATAGCACCTTAAAGCCCATATTGTGTATCAAATACTGCTTTACTATTTCTTATGGTGACTAGATATATATACCCTTGATATTTTACCTCAATTTAGATGTGGAAATAGGTTCAGCACTATGAAAAGCCTGAATGTAGATATAGCTATAACAACGGATAGAAGTATGATGACAAATCACCACAGAAGGGAGTTCTTAGGGTTCTTGGCAACAGGGCCCGCAATGTATGTTCCTGAAGAGGTATGGATGTATTTATGCTGTCCAAAGCCTGAGATAGATGAATTTGGGAGGCCTGTAGAAGCTCCATATGGCTTGAGAAAAATTGAGGCAGCACTACAAGATGCTGGTTTTGAAGCACATATAATAGATCCTGACTACCTAGGCAAGTATGTTGATAAGGTAAAGATTCTCATGATAGGTCACCACGACTTTTTTGCTTTTGGGCCTCCAAGTTCTGAATGGTGGCTCATTACAGGAAAAGAGCCTGTAAATAGAAAGAGCTTCTTTAAGTTAATGGAGAGTGAGAGTATAAAGAAAATGAGGCAACGTGGTGTGAAGGTAGTTGTTGGAGGTCCAGCGGCATGGCAATGGCTTTGGGAGCCTGAACTTGTAGAGAAATGGGGTATTGATGTCATAGTTGAGGGTGAAGCTGATGAAGTCATAATTGATGTTGCTAGAAAAATTTTAAATGGTGAAGAAGTGCCTAGGTACATATCTGTAGGAGCCTATGAATCTCCGCCAATAGATAGAATACCTTTAATAAAGGGTGCTAGTGTTAATGGACTTGTTGAAATTATGAGAGGGTGTCCAAGGGGCTGCAAATTCTGTAGTGTTACGTTAAGACCCTTAAGACATATTCCGATAGACAGGATTTTAAAGGAAATTGAAGTAAATAAAGGTTTTGGCATAAATGGTGCTATTTTGCATAGTGAGGACATTTTGCTATATGGTGCAAGGGGTATAGAAGTAAATGAGGAGGCTTTGATCAGACTTCATGACGCTGTAACGAAAAGTGTAAAGAGTGTGGCATGGGCTCACGCATCTTTAGCTGCTATAGTCTACTCCCAGAGAAAATACAAGTTGATAACAAAGATAACTGATATGATTTATTCGCGTTTAGATCAAAACTACTTAGGTGTTGAAGTAGGTATTGAGACGGGGTCACCAAGATTAGCAAAAATAATAATGCCTGCCAAATCAGCACCGTTTAAAGCTGAGGAATGGCCAGATATTGTTGAAGAGGCTTTTGCTATAATGCATGACCATAGAATAATACCTGCAGCAACCTTTATCTTGGGGTTTCCAGGCGAGGAGCCTGATGATGTTATTAAGACTATAGAGCTATTGGATCGCTTGAAGAACTACAGAAGCCTTATAGTTCCAATGCTATTCGTGCCTATGGGTATTTTAAAGAGCGAAGAAGGTGGTGTTGTAGGTATGAAGATTATGCAAGAACATGCAGAGGCTATGAGAAAAGCTTTTTGGCATACAGTTACATGGGCTGAAGACATAGTGTACAACTTCTATATGAAGGGGCTGAGGTATGAACCTCTAAAGTTTATAATAAAGATCTTTCTGTGGTATGCTAAAAAGAAAATGAGTGAATTAGAGAAAAAATTATTGCCAAAGTTTAGCGGCAAAGAACTATCGCTAAAGGTTTAAACTAAATGTGTTTTCACTTCCTCGAGAATAGTTGTTTATGGTGTTTCAGAGTTGTTTATGACCATCCCTGTTCCTTACTATTTACTTATGAGCTGTGGTTCAAGGCATTTTATAGTTGTTTAACACCATCTTCATATTCATCGCGGCTCTTCTAATTCTCCTTACCACTATTCTTAAGCTGTTCTCGGGGGATCTAAAGTTGTTAGCAAGTCTATGGGTTGCAATGGCATGTAATTCTTCTCATAGTGCTGAAAAACTCAACTCAAATATATGTGAGGAACCTGTGAAAATCCTAATAGGAATACTTATCTCCTAGGGGTGGGGAGGAAGTCAGATATGACTAGTAAGACATCTTTATCGAGATTAGTTTTGTTGAATAGTGTTTCCAAGCTTTTCATCCCTATTCTTGGAGAATGAGCTTAGTTTGAGATATAAACCTATTGTTGCACATCTTTAATACTCTTGAAAACAGATTTTAGATATTGGAGTGCATATGTACACAAAGTCAAAGCTAATGTTAAGTCTCGCACTTTTAAAAGATTTGCATAACAAGATAGAGTATTATAAAACTATGGTTAATAACAATATTAGAAGGCTAGAGCTTCTCACACATAGTGATATAAGGGGTAGAAAAATTGATGTGAGTAGGGAATTGCGAAACTTAATGGAGCTAAAAAAAGGGATTGAGGGAATCGACGTTTTTCTGGAAAATATCATCATGAGATTAGAGACCTTGTTAATATCTGAACAAGTAATTTTATCAGCAATGCTTATTAAGGAGCTTTCAAAAGAGTTGAAGCATACTATTGGCAACACCATCCCGGTTATAGATGTCTATATTGATAAGCTTAATATCATTGCAAATGATGTTGTAAATCAATTGCGAATGCAGGAAAGCAAAGGAGAAATTATTACAGCATCTGAAGAAGCCAAAAAAATTATTAGAGAAGCAAAGCAATTCTTTACTTAAAGCTAATTAAGAGTTGTGTTCCCCGCTAACGGTACTCGATGTTATCTGTGAATTGTGATCCCGTTAGTGGGGTTGCACCTCTGTGGGGGTTCATTTGCTTTGCCTGTACTTCATGAATGCCTGTAGAGCCAAACGCCACGAGGCCCCCACTTGAGGTCTCTATATGTCACCGCAGTGCGGATCATCCGAGAAACTATAAAGTATAGAGTTATTTAAACATTATTCTATAGAGCCAGGTATTTACAGCTATTCACAGATATTTAAACCTACAGTCAACTCTGTAACAGCCTTACTTATCACTAACACCTTTGATGTATAGAAACAGCCTTGCTGTTCTCATGGGTAAAGCTATCTCAATGATTTGAACAGGCTTCCATCCAGGTATTTCAAAGTCTAGCGTTACTATTCTTGTGCCATCCTTTAATTCGCTCTCAAGCTTGGGTCTCAAAGCTCTATTAACAGATGTGAGGAGGTACATATATATTACTGTAGCATTAGATAGATTAACCTTAAAGAAGTCCTCGTTTATGAACTCTATTCTATCCAGTGCATTCTCTACCTTAGCACTTTCCCTTGCCCTTTCTATTAACGTAGGATTTATTTCTACACATATAGCTTTCTTAACACCCTCTTTTGCCGCCTTTAAAGCTACACGCCCATCCCCACAACCAAGATCATAAAATATATCTGTAGGTTTTACACTAGCTAACTTCATAATAGTATCAAGCAACTCCTCTCTTGTAGGAACCCAAGGTACTCGAGCACCTTCATAATAAGCTGATACCAAGCCCAGCACCTCTTCAGAGTTCCACAAATCACTCATCTTAAGCACTCGCTTATAAATCTTTACAACTTGAAAGTCTATGAAAGGTTTTAAATAATAATGTTGAAGGTTTTCTGACTATAAATAATAGCTAGAGCATTTAATTTATTACAACTGAAAGCCTTGCCTTTTAAGGTGGGGATGGATGGAAAGGTTTATAAGATGCGTTTCTTGTTTTAGTTGCTTTAGTTGCCCCTAAGCACATGGATGCGGGGTTGGCAACTACATAGAGATGTGGGGAGCTCTGACCACCCTGAATGCTCCTCAAATGACAGATGTAGCTCCGAATAGATGAGGGGAACCAATGAACCACCCAAAGGGAACCCTCGCCCTTTAGGGCGGGGAGAAGGTCAGATCTATTCAGGTCTATACCTAGTGTATCTAACCTCCTCACCTAAAAGATGGGATGCTGAGAAAAGCTTGTTAGAGCTTAGTTTGTAGATATTTATGTCTGCAAATACTTATCTTCTTGTCTTTGCTGATAAGAGTTTAAATGCTTCTGCACTTACTGCATATCTTTGGATGACACGCTCTCTAGTGTTTCAAAAACTTGTATGGGAGTAGCCCATGGCTTTGGGCTCTATAGCTGTCCATGAACTCAGGGTGCTCTCTAGAGGTAGCTGTGCTGTCTAAGAGGGGGTGGGTAGGGGGAAATCTCTGGATGCAATAAACAAGCATGAATTGATGGGGATGGACATCTAAGGACAAACGATATAGGTAGCAGATAATTATGTTGATTAGGGTTATTAGAGGAATAGACTATGGACTTTCATTATATTACTCCTACACTCTCCCTCTTTATGATGTTAAGCCTGTTGACAATGGCTTTGTGTTTATAAAAACTGTTGGTCTATGTAAAGGGCTTGAATGTAGGTTTCAGAGGAGTTCTTTGGAAACAATTTGTGTTGTTCCGCAGTGTTGTGAGGGATATGCTGAAAAGCTCCTGGGCTTGGATTCTAGGTGGGGTTTTGAGGAGCTGTGTAGAGTTATTGGTTGGGGGAAGTGTATTTTGTCTAACATAACACTTCTCTATAGTCCTGGAGATGCGGATCTCATTCTATATGCAATTCTCTTATCTAGAAACACAGATTATTTTACAAATACACTTCGTTGGTTTAAGCAGTTTGTGGATAGGGGTGTAGTTGAAGACAGAAGTTATATTCCTCAGCAAGTACTTATGCTAGCGCCTAAGGTAAAGAAGCTGTTTACAGATGCTAAGAATGCTAAAGACATTATTATCTCCCTTCTTACTCTAAAAGGTATTGGTGTAAAAAGTGTTACGGCTTTATTGCTTCACGCCTATGGAGAGACAGAATATGCCCCTGTAGATAGGCATTATAAGAGATACTTAGAAGCTATATATGGAGAGCTGAGGGAGCCTATAAAGAAGATTTGCATAGCTACTAAACTGAACTGCTTAGTGTGTAAATATAAGGGCAAGTGTTTTTATGGTGTTGCAAGGAGTTTAGGAAAGTTAAATGGATATCTGCAATCTCTAACCTACCTTTCTGAAAGACTGAGCTTTGCCAGGAGTCGGTTTGAGGAAGTACTTGTTCCTAAGGATTATAGAGATGTAAAAGCTTTAAGGAAAGTAACAGCTTTAGCTATAGAGACTCTCACTAGAGAAGCTGGGCTACGGCATGCAAGGATATGACCCATTTCAGCTAGGGGAAGCTGTTAGGAGGTTTGTAACTAGAGCAGTTTTTGGAATTGAAGAGAGGAAGTACTATAGGTTTAGGGGTGGGAAGTGGTATGGTGGTATATCTACAGGAGACGTTGTTGGCTGCAATCTTAGATGCAAATTCTGCTGGAGCTGGAAATACACTCACACAACAGATAAGGGAGAATTCTATGATCCCAGCAAAGCATTTGAGAAAATGCATAGCATAGCTAAGGAGAGGGGTTATAGCTATGTGAGGATCAGCGGTGGCGAACCAACACTATCATTTAACCACTTACTAGAACTTCTAAAGCTATTCAATGAAACAAATCTTACATTTATTTTAGAAACCAATGGGCTTTTGCTGGGAAAGGAAAAAAGCTATGTAAAAGCGTTGGCAAATTACAATGTAGTTGTTAGAGTTTCTTTTAAGGGAGCCACAGAAGATGAGTTTGCTATACTAACAAGTGCAAGACCAGAATTCTATGAGTATCAGTTCAAAGCATTAGAAAACCTTGTGGAAGCAGGATTTAGACCAGGTGTGGATGTATATCCAGCAATAATGCTAAGCTTCAGCACGGATGAGAGCTACTCCAGATTCAAGGAAAGGCTAAGGAAAATAGATCCAAAATTCGCTGAAGCTATAGATGAAGAGTACGTAATTCTCTACCCACATGTGATAGAGATTCTCAAGAGAAACAAACTCAGACCCAGGATAGCCTTTACACCAGATAACATACCAACCTCAATGATTTAAAGCATATCCAATGAGATAAGATGCAAAATTTTGTTTAAGGTTAGGGTGCTATGTTTCTATATCTGAATACATTATTTCTATATCTCATAGCTTTAGCTAATCTCTCTATAAGTAAATATACCTCTCCTTCATACACCTTCTGAAGATCTCTGTTCTCCATGTAATGCTCTACAAGTCTTTCTCTCAAGTATCTCTTCCCTTTTTCATCTCTCAAAACTTGGAACACATAGAAATAATGTCTGAAGATATCAGTCCTTGGATCGCTACAGCATGTCACGCATTTTTCGTAAGTTTTGAGAAGGTTCTCTAACTCTGGAGAATATAGTGCTAGCCTTAATGAAACAACTTTTCTCAGATGCTCTATGACATCATAATATATTTCTTCATATAATCTCCTAGTTGCAGACCCCTTGGGGAACCTTGACATTGTTTCTAGGAGTAATTGTATTAGAACTCCAGACATTTTGTACTTAACCATGCCCCTCAACGCCTCTCCAACAACACTCCACACCCCAAAACCTTTATCACTGTACGGGTTGTGCCCACTGCCAGAGTGTATAGATATAAGTACGTTGTTTGAGTACAGAATTGTATGTATGTTCCTCAGATTCTCGTACAATTCTCTCAAGTCGCCATTGTAATCCTCTCGTTTTCTGAAACCTATATTTGGAGCTAGGAAATCTGGTTCTATACCCATTCTCTTCAGTTCATACACGTAGAAGAAAACTTCATTAGGTGGCGAAACCTTGGGAGTCTCATCGAAGGCTATCTCGATTCCAAAAGGCTTGTCGTTATACTTCATTACTATGTCTAGCACCTTCTTCACGTATTCGAGGCTTTTACGGTACTTTAAAACAAGCCTAGCTAGCGTTGGTCTGCTGAACCTAAGTGTTAGTTGTCTATCGCTAGAAATGAATGTAAATGTTTTTTCAAGGTATCTCTCTTCCATCTCTCTTCTTTCATCAAATTCCACATTATTTTCATAGAACTCCACAACCTCTCTATCGCTTAATGTGTCTATGCTATAATCTATGAGCTCACATGTATCTATGGTAACAAAATCCACTCCACCACTCTTCTTAACTTCGCTAAACTCCTCTTCAATGTAGGAAAGAGATGTGGCAATCTCATCATCGCTAATAGGCTTGGTCATAGGAACCCCTGCTATCTTCTTTAAAGCTCTCTCTACACTACCCATAATAGATACGTGGTCAGCCTCTATCTCTATCACAGCTCCGAATGCCTCTCCGAATCTCCTACCCTTAGTTATATACTCTTCTATAGATGTCCCAGTATGGCCAAAGTATAGAAGATCCGGATTAGTAGAATTAATGTAACTTGATGGAGCAGTTTCTCTATTGAATGAAAGCATTAACGTACCTGCAATACCAAGACTTTTAAACGCCTTTAGTATAGGAGGTATAACTATGTCTGGTATTCTTACTCCAAATGCAGGTCTAGGTAGCTTACCTAAATACATTAAAACCCCCACACCACTGTCAGTAGAGAAAAATTTAAATATTTTTAACCTTGTATTCTTCTGAAAGGTGAAACAAAATACTGTATGGCTATCTAAAGAAGGGAAATGTTGAGATATTGGCGAGGTTCCCATGGGACATAGGAATAATAAGTTTTATGGTGTTTCCAGAGCTCATGAGATCTTCGGAAGGAGCAGCTGATAAGATAAGGGTTCTGCTTGAAGATCCTTACTTTGATTTACTCGAAGTTATGATAATAGATGATGGTGAGTGGAGAAAGATAAGTGAGCTAAATAGAGTTTATGGCAAGAAGTTCGCATTAGGACTACAACCAGTTGTCTTGACACGTGGGGTAAATCCTAGCGCAATTAATGAAGATGAGAGAAAGAAGAGTGTTGAGATTCTGATTAAAGAGGTTAGGGTAGCTGGAGAAAGAGGCTATAGAGCTGTTGGAATATGTTCTGGTCCAAATGTTGAAGGACCTGAAAGGGAAAGGGCTAAGGAGGCTCTAATTAAAAGCCTTGTAGAACTTGGTGCAGAGGCTGCAAAATATGGTATGAATGTATATCTAGAGACATTTGATGTGGCATGGGATAGAAAGAGGTTGGCTGGATATTTTGAAGAGACAGCTAAAATCATTGAAAAGGTGAGGGAACAGGCAAAGAATGTCTACATAATGTGGGACTTGAGCCATGCACCACTACTAAACGAATCTCCAGAAAAGCTCAGATCATATCCAGAGCTTGTTGGACACATACATATAGGTTGCGCAAAGAAGGCTGGAGATAAGCTTCTAGATACTCACCCAGGGTTCTACAGACCTGGAGCACTCAACACAGAAGTTGATGTAGCGAAGCTTCTCACAACCTTAAGCGATATAGGCTATAGGGGCGCTATAAGCTTTGAGGTCAGACCTGAAGAAGGTCAACATCCACTAGAAGTAGTAAACTCTTCTAAAGGTGTACTACTGAGAGCTTTTCAACTATTTCTAGAGTCTCGGATATAGCTATATACCTCCATAACCATACAATTTTAACCAACTAATATCGTTTTTTATATATTTCTATATATACTAGTAATGGTCTTCATATAAAGAAAATTTAAATAGTACTAGCAAATATAAGCCCTATTTGTGGGGCTATATAGGTGAATTTCGATTGGATTCAAAGGTCGTAAAAGAAGAAGTTGTTAAAATAATAAAAAGTGCAGAAATAGAGAAACTTGTCATACCTATTCCTCCAAGAATAGATCATGCTGATCACATAATGAAGACAGCTTTAATGGGTTGGACAAAGCTTGCAGCTGATCACATACTTCACCCCGAGTTTGTTAAGATAGCTAGGGAAGTGTTTTCAGCGCTTGTTAGAAGGATTGAGCATGTGTTGAAGAGTGAGGGTGTTCTAGATTCTAGTGGAAAGCTTATAGAGTCAGCTGTTGTGAAAAGGGCGAGGATTTATGACACTATCTTTGAGATAATATTTAATCTGGGTGGTGTTGAGAGTAAGTGGGCTGGGTATAGTGAGGAGGATGCCGAGAACTATATAAGGTATTTAGTGAATGCATTTGATTACTGGGAGTCTCTAGAAAGAGAAGAGCTTGGCTATCCAGTAATTGTTGAGTCTGTAGTAGAGTTGCAACTCAATGAGTTAATGAAGGTTAACAAAGGTAAGAGCCTTGTAGCTACCATAGCGCAGGAGGTCTCTAAAAAACTTGATAAAAGCTCTATTGTTAAAAGCTATGTAAATGCAATGCTTAGCGAGATAAAGAATATTTTTTACAGAAAGGTGTATGAAGAAGGCATGTGTAAGTTTGGAAATGACTATGCACTAGGTTTGAGATTCCTAAGGCACTTAGGCTTTGTACAAGTTTCAACCAATCCACCTCTAGCAGCCACAGCATACAATGATGATCCTGAACTTCTCGAAAAATTCAGGAAATATGCTTCAGAGGTTTTGATCAAGGAACATCCTGAGTGGTTTGAAAACCCTGAGAAATACGCTGACGACATAGCTATGGAGGCAACGAGATTTGCTCTCATGGACAATTTCTATGTATTTAGGGTACCATTCATACTCTCAAAATATCATGATGGTTTAGTTAGCTACCAGCTAAACCCACTTTTTGCACATGATGCAAAGAAGAGTGTTGAAGATGTGAAGGTGTTTGTCTCTAGACTTGAAAGAGATCTTGCTGTTTACGATGAGTATCTGTGGTGGGGCTTTAACGTCCCTGAAAAAGGTAGAGCAGATCTTGTTGTAAAGGTCTCAGCCGCTTATCCAGCTGCGATGGAGATAGCTGAAAAGATAAATGAGATGGGTGTAGGCCAGAATATTACTGTTAGCTTTACGGTATCGCAAGAGGTTTTAATAGCGTATGCCGCTCTGAAGGGTATGGCAAAGGCTATTAGAAAGGGTATAATACCTTCTCAAACCTATGATACTAACATGGGTGGTAGATTAGAAGATCATCTAAGAGAAGAGACCGCAACGCAACTCCTATTAAAAGCTCTTGAAGCAGTTGACGAAGCTAAGAGGTTTAGTGTTCTTGAAAAGCTTGCAAAGGGCTTGGGGGTTAAGGAGGATGCTTGGAATAAGGTTAAGAAGCAGGATTTCAAATCTATTGCAAGCTTCTTGTGTAGTAGAAGAGTCTTAGGCAGAAATCTGCTGAGAGAACCCTTCATAGATGCACTTGTCGAGTTAGGGCTATACAGATCTAGAGAAGATGGATTGCAGCATTTGAAGCCTTTAGAAGATGCATTAAAGCTTTCAGGTACTTTTGTTGCGCAGAGAGTTTATGAAATACTTTTCGCTCCCTGGAACAGGGAGAAGTGGATAAATCACTTCATCAAAGAATTTGGCTTAACGAGAGAAGAGGCAGAGATTGTGCTGGATAGAATAGATTTGCTACCAGCATCAAAGAGAAAACCCATAGACACTCTCTACACCTTTGCCTCAAGAAATATGACGAACACAGAATTTCCAGATCACCAACTGAATGTCGTTAAGGAGGTTGCAGAAAAAGGAGTCAAATTAGAGGATCTAAAGGAGTCTATATACCAGTCATTACCTAGAAAATACCTTGAAATACTGCTTCAATTAGAAGACTTTGTTAAAGCTTATGAAGCTTCGCCTGAAGTCAATGAGCTTCTAAAGAATGTTGGCATAGATAGAGACTATGGGAATAGGGGTGTATCTCCAAAGGACTGGCCTTCTTATGGGCCAAGCAAGAAGACTATGGACGAATTTAGCCATGAATACATAGTGTTTAGAGAAAAAGTAGTAACGTTATTTAAGAGGCAGAGATAATAAGTAATATGTGGTGTTGTGTGTAATGAGGCCCAAACTGTTTGTTACTAGAGAGCTATTCACAGATGTGATAGAAAAATTGAAGAAGTATTACGATGTAGAAGTATGGGATAGGTATCAACCACCACCATATGAAACACTATTAGAGAAGGTGAAGGAAGTAGATGCCCTTGCTTCTCTGCTAAGCGATAGAATAGATTGCAACTTGCTTCAACAGGCAAAGAGGCTTAGAATAGTTGCACAGTATGCTGTAGGCTATGATAATATAGATGTGGAGTGCGCTACTAGGCTGGGGATATATGTTACAAACACCCCAGGGGTTTTAACAGAGGCAACAGCTGAGCTTACATGGGCTTTAATACTAGCTGTTGCTAGGAGGATTGTAGAGGCAGATACATTTGTTAGATGGGGTGAGTGGTGGAGAACTAAAACAGGCTGGCATCCACACATGATGCTTGGTCTAGAGCTTAAGGGGAAAACACTTGGTATCGTGGGTTTAGGGAGAATAGGATCTAGAGTTGCTGAGATAGGCAAGGCCTTTGGCATGAAGATAATATATTACGATCCTAGCAGAAATGAGGCTTTGGAGAAGCAGTTAGGTGTTGAATATAGGGATCTTGATACCTTGCTGCAAGAAGCCGATATAGTGTCAATACATGTTCCGCTAACAAAGGAGACTTATCATCTTATTAATGAGGAGAAGCTGAGAAAGATGAAGAGAACAGCATTGCTAATCAACACAGCTAGAGGGGCTGTAATAGACATAAACGCATTAGTCAAAGCACTTTCAGAGGGTTGGATAGCAGGTGTAGGGTTAGATGTGTTTGAGCAAGAGCCTCTACCTCCAAATCATCCACTAACAGCATTCAAAAACGCTGTTCTTGTACCACACATAGGCTCGGCAACATATGATGCAAGACATGCAATGGCAGAGCTTGTAGCTGAAAACCTAATTGCTTTCTATGAAGGCAGAGAACCGCCAACACTAGTAAACAAAGATGTTTTGAAAGTAAGATCTCCAGGTTTCAAATAATCTTCTAGTTTTTAACACCATTTTTTGTTGTAGGATAACATGTTCTCTATATAGTACTCCTAACACTTTCCCAATTCTAAAAAGTGGGTTTTAAGTGTAAATGTCTCTAGGATAGAACTTTAACAGTATAAATAATATGCTGGTGTGTATATGGCTTTACCTATTGACATGTATAGTTTTGTTATTTGCACCATCTTTGACTTTTCTCTATAGAGAAGTGCAATAAGGTGTTCTGAGATTTTTTCATTGCATAGAAATGTTATTGAGGTTGATGGTGTTAAGAAGATTTTTAGTTCATGTTTCTGCATTTCAAGATCTCTGTAGAGTCTCTTTAAATTCTCTATATCGAACTCGTCTTGAGGATCTATGAACAAGGCTACGAGGCATGGCTCCTTACATGTTTCAGAAACTATGTGTTTTGTAAACCACCTTGCTATTCTATTGCTACTTGAGTAGCTACGTATCATAGCAGGGTTTTGAGGCCAAGTGACTATTGCAAATATTTTGTGTACTTCATGAATATTCCCTTTAGATATAACATTGGTCATGCCTATGTTGTCTTCTGTTATAACACCAACCCTCACATTCATACCCCGTTTTAATGCTTTATCCACTAGATCTACTATAGCTCTTGAAATGTGTTGAATTGGTGGAGGATCTCCAGCGAAGTGCCCACTATGGAGTACTACTACAACAACTATATTCCTAAATGACCTGCCCTCATATTCCTTAACCATTAGACGCTGAGCTTTTGCAGTTGCTTTCCAGGCAATTCTCCTAAAATCATCACCTGATACATATTCTCTAATACCGAGGATATCTATACCCATACCTTTTCTTCTGGTTAGAGCACTCTCATAAAGCATCTCTCTTGAGAGTAAAGTCTCTATTCCAAATCTTGCTATAGCTCTGGAAGGAACTATACACACCTCAACATCTTTTTCAAAACGCATCTCTATGAAGATATTGAGTAATCCAAAGACATCTCTTAACAATAGTACTAAGCCTTTCACACTATGGGTTCCTACAAAACCTTTTAGCATGAGAAAGAGCTGAATTTGCTCTAAATCATTGTGAAGTCTATAACTCACTAACTCTATGCCAGGATCTGAGTTTAGATGTATTTTTGAGATTCTAAGTAGCTCTAAAGCTTTCTTATTCTTAATAGTGATTGGTATGATGATTTCCTCATCCTCAATGCCACTATACCCTGTAACTTCTAGTGCAACACTTTTAGCTATGTGTTGTGCTAATGGTGTTGTAGAGAAGGAGATTATCAGAATTGAGAGGGTGGTTACAAGCGTATATACTGATATGAGGACTGAGGGGTATAGGTAAAGTGTGATCTCAAGTAGAACAAGTATTGCGAGAAGCATGTATAGCCTATGACTTGCACATACATATATTCTAAAGTTGTTTTTCTCTATGGCTTTGGCACCTCAACTTTAGTTAGTATCTCCTGTATAATCTTTTTTGTAGAGTACCCCTCAGCTATGTACTCAGGTTTTAGAAGAATTCTATGAGAAAGTACTGGCTGTGAAGCTTTCTTAACGTCGTCAGGAATGGTATACTTCCTATGGTCATAAAGAGCAAATTCCTTGGCTAGGTTAAGCAACATTAAAGCACCTCTAGGTGTAACACCCAGTCTCACGGCTTGATGCCTGTTGCTATACTCTACAATTCTTGCAATATATTCATATACATCATCATCAACATAGACCTGATTCACCTCCTCAGCTGCTACAAAAATTTGCTCAGGGCTTACAATTGGCTTCAAATTCTCAAACTCTATCTCTATGCTTCTTAACCCCTTCTTCAGCAGTTTAACTAGGGACCCCCCTTCTAGAGGCTCCATCTCAACCTTTATATAAAACCTATCGAGCTGTGCTTCTGGCAGTGGAAATGTCCCTTCAAGTTCTATAGGATTTTGCGTAGCTAAGACTGTAAATGGTTTAGGTAGTTTAACTGTCTCACCATCTATAGTGACTTGTCTCTCCTGCATAGCCTCTAATAGAGCTGACTGTGCTCTGGGGGAAGCCCTGTTAATCTCATCAACTAACACAATATTTGCATATATTGGTCCTAGCCTTAGTTCAAAATTACTTGTCTTCTGATTAAATATCTTAGTACCAATTATATCAGATGGCAGTATGTCTACTGTGCACTGAATTCTGGAGAAGGTGAGGTTAAGCAGTTTTGCAATAGTTTTTGCAGTTAGAGTCTTAGCAATACCTGGTATGCCTTCTATGAGTATATGCCCCTCTAAGATGATTGAGAACGTTATAAGTTCAACATATTTCTGCCTACCTACGAGCACTTTTGAAGACTCCTCAACAACTCCATCAACAATTCTGCTAAACGTGCTCACGTCTCTTCACTTCAACAAGTTTTTTACTTCCTTTGCTAAGTATTTAGCTTTGTGAAGCCTGATGCGTATATCCAAGACCATGTTATGTGCTTTTCTTTCTCTACTTCTGGTTATATCTAATACAAGTTCTTTGCCAGTGGCATATGCCGAAAGACATTCTCCTCTGCTTAGTCAATACACAGGCTTTGCTATTCATGGAATGGCAATGCTGAGGACCTTGCTTTCACAGCTAAATCTAAATGCTTCTTACAATGAAATTGATTCTCGAACAGCGCAGAAGATACTCGGGCTTATTTATAGTAGGGGGGATCTAGCAATGTTTACAGGATCTTTACAACTCAGAATTCTGAAACTCTACTCAGGAAAAGACTTTTTACTATCAGAAGAGGATGTGGCTAGCGTTCTATTAGCTGTTGCCAAAAGCCTTGGAGTAAACATAGACAATATTAGCTGTGACAGCGCTATTTCAAAACTCATAGTAAACACATATTACGACTACGAGTTTTGCCCATATAATGTAACAGACATGGATGAGTTCATAGATTATGTGATGTACCTAGACAAAAACTTTTCTCTAAGTATTGCAACATCTGTTGTTTCCAAGCTTCTCATTTTAAAACTTCTCTATCTAAACAAGGTTTCTGTAGATCCTGGTTTATTCTTCAACCTTTGCAACGAACTCCTTTATAACGAGTCCCTAGTTACAGCGCTATTCATCAGCAGTTTCACAACTTATCGTATGCCAAAGATAATGAATAGTAGTGCTTCAAATACTATGACATCTACAATAAAACTCCTTGGAGAATCGAGTAATGCTGTCACAAGCATTGAATCCTTTGAAAAATTGGTGTACAACACTCTTCTCATACTAGAAAGGCATGCAGCAGATAATATAAGGCCTAGCGACATACTAACAGCTATATTTATAACGCTATCTTCAAACCCTAGCAGAATTCTGGAGATTATGAATAGCAGTAGTATTACTAATGTAGGTTATGGTGGGGGTGCTATTGGTGAAAACCCAGAGTGGGTAGAGTATCATGATAATGGTGCATATGTATCGCAATTCATTCAAAATGTCATTATCGAAATAGATAAAAACACATCTTCTCACTTTTCTACAGGTGTTGTGGGGCAGGGAACAGCATTAAAGAGTAGTGATTCAAGGCAAAGTGATGTGCATTACACGCCTGCTAAGGAGCCAAGGCAACGCATTTCCATTTCTATTGAGGGCTTTAGAAGGAAAACAAAAGTTGTGGAAGATGTCATAGCAAAGTCCAACGCTGTGATGATTATGGGAATGACTAGTAAAAACAGTAATGAAACTATGATTTTGCATCACGTTATTACAATTGCTGGAGAAAATACTGCATTAAATCATGAATTAGCAGCACTAATACTTCTCATACCTTTTACCACTGTAATAATCTTTAGAAAGAGGCTCTTTGCCATCCTTAGCCGAAGCACCTCTACTGCACGTAGGTTACTAGCAGAGAGTGGTAAGACTAAAAATAGCAATCCCCTATATTTAGATAAAAGGTATTTGGTGTTGAAAAAATTCTGGGATATTATGACGGGTTTAGCTAGGGGAAGGGGTATATCTCTAGAGGCATGCAATACCCATAGAGAGGTTTTGGAGGGGCTCAAAAGAAGCAATATTGATGGCAATGCTATAAAGCTTATTGAGAAAGCCACGCTAAAGTATGAGATTATTAGGTATGCTGGAAGGTGGGAGAAGGAGGATTTGGAGTTTCTCAACAGCATGTTAATTGAGCTTGAAAAGAGATGGTTAGATAATGTTAGATAGCTTTAGAAGAGTATTTCTAGTTCTAAACATATCCTCTGGCATTGCTGTAGCCACACTACTTCTATTCACACAGCAGAGTTACATAAATTATACAACTACGGTGTTTATGTACATTGCAGCGATGTTTTTTATTAATAGAGCTCTTCTGATGCTATATCTAAACACATCTTTCACTACTCCTAAAATCCCTAGAATTTTGATAAGGTTTCAAAGGGTGAAGGTATATGTATATCAATTGCTATTATTTACTGTCACTTCAACAGTATTAGAATCAATCTTAAGGTTAATGCTTAGAAGCAGTATATATTCTGCATTAGCATCTCTGCCAGCATCTATCCTAATACTTTATACATTGAACAGATTGTCACCAGAGGTAAGGTTTTTAAGGTACTACTCCATAGCCATTGTCATCCTAGCTTTTGTGCTTTACCTAGCTAAGTTTTTAGATGAGAGTGTGTATAGCACTGTAGATTCTCAGCTTAGATTCTTAGAGGTGTTGCTAAGTGGATAGAGAATCTCTGCAGAAGTTGCTGGCATTTACAGCGCTTGCAATTTTAGTGACATCAATAGCTCTTGCAGTACTACAGAGATATGTTGCATCCTTCATTTCCCTCTTAGCAGGAATAATAGTATTGTCTTATGCTAGTGAGCTGCACCATGCAGAAAAGGCTTAGCTTTGCACTCCTCTTGTTAGCGATAATAGTTGTTGTATTGGTTTTAGAGGCACTTGAGCCAGGAGATTATGGTATTACATATTCTGGTGCATCCCCCCTTAACACGTTATGGGATGGAACTTCAGTTTTTGTGCATGTTCTTTCACAGGAAGGTGATGTAGTTATAGTTAAGGACTGGAGCCAGGCGAAAAATATCGAAGTAAATGGTTATGGATGCACTCTCCTATTCTTCATATCACCTGAAAAAAGTTATTCAAGTAGAGATTTGTCAACTATTAGAGATATTTTTGGAAAGAGAAATGTTGCTGTGATTGTACTTGATGAAGGGGATTATGGAAATCAGATTCTGAAAGCTATAGGTGCTCCTGTTAAGATCCAAGCATTTAGATACATTGGGGGATTGAGCAACTCCTCTATCGTATATGGTTATGTAAATATCTCGTCAAAAGTAATTTACCTTGCATACGCCTTTGTATCGCCAGTAGTGTTGCAAGGGGGTAGCGAATGCTATGAGATAGCCCATGTTCAGAACTACACTGTAGGGGTGCTTTGCAGAGCTAATGGCAAGTCTATTATAGTGTTTGGGGACGGCTCTATAGCGATTAATGCAGCTCTACAAGATCCAAATCCACTAAATCCATATAGACAGCTTCTAGCACTTCTAATAAATGTTGTTTGTAAAAACAGTTCTTCACGTTTATTTCTTGTAGATGCCTCTAGTTATGGGACAAGGCTTATGACGCTAGAGGAGTTGACCAGCGTTTATGGACTTCAAAAAGCCTTGTCTTTATACATAAACCCTGTCAGATACCTACACTACACGTTTTACTCTTTACCCGAGTCAATAACATCAATAGTTTTTTCAATAACATGCTTCGCATTGGCATTGTTCTTGGTTATGAGATATGCGAAAAAGTTTAGTAAAGGAGCTAGTTCAAGGCGCATTGTTGAAGAGGTGCTGCCAAAAACTCTTGTAGAGGTTCTTAAAAATATTTGTCTAGAGGATTTTGCATGTAGAAGAACTATTCCCTGCATCTCTAAAACTAAGCTTAGCTATGATTGTATTAAAAAGGTTATTAAGTTTGCTGAAGAAAATAAACAGTTTAGGAAAGAGCTCCTTAGCGCATTTTAACCTCTTCCTCATATCAAAAGATGAACCCTATTCTATTTAATCACTATTATTTATTTGGATAACCCTGAAAAGTATCTACATTTTAAGAATTTCAATTCTTTGCTCACAACTGCTTGCACAGTTCCTTCACTTCTTTAACAAGCTTTTCACTACTTTGTTGCATCAACTCTACAGCTGTTTTTAAACCCCTTCTCTTAACAAATTCATCTAGTGCTTTATATGATGCACACCCCTCTTTCTCAATATCCTTTAGCTTCGATACCAGCATACTTTGGATGAACTCACCAAACCTTGCGTCTATAGAGTCTGCTAAGTGTACTACAAAACCTTCTAGTGTTGAAAAAGGTGCTAGTCCATGCGCTTCTGAAACAACTCTTATAAGCTCATCTGGAGCACCCCTCTTAGCAAGCTCTGCCACGATAGCATAGTCATGGCTTAGATACCAGTCATCCCTAGCCCTATACCCACCATTAACAGGATCTGAAATGTACTGATAAAACTTGAATATATCGTGAAGCAGTGCCCCAGCTATTACAAGGTCTTCATTTATGTTAATGCCATAGACTTCTTTGAGAATTTCAGCAAGTCTCTTGGCTATTAAAGCAACAGACAATGTGTGTAGCACCAAGCCTCCTGTAAAGAAGTGGTGTTTTCTTGGCGCAGCTGGAGCTTGGCATAAATCTATCAAAGGCTTTGCCTCAGTAAAACTAAGCCTGGGATCGCTCAATACATTTGATACTATTCTCCCATAGTTTTCTTTCTTAATTTCTTTAGCTACATTCCATAATGCATCAATGCACAAGGTTTTCTCCTCGAGCAGAGTCTTTTATTCTTTAGGGTGAAGAGATTTTACACTATAAGCTTTTCAACGCTTTTCGTTAAGTGTAAATATGTTTTAGTAAGCAGTAGACAAGCACCTTCCGAGTTAATAAGTGAGTTTATCAGCTTATAAATTTCTACATATCTAAAGCACTAAATTTAAGGGGTATTACCAAATGCTGAAATCTGCAAACATAGTTGTTGCTAGGGTTAAGATACTAAGTGATCTTATTACTATAACTAGATTTATCAAGAACGGAGTAGCGAAGCACGTTAATGGTTTTGTAAAGGCGTTTCTAATAATGATTGCTGTTTTTGGAATCAGAGCTGCTATGGGTGGTTATGCAATTCCACAGGCAGTGGCAAACATTGTTAATGCTGTTAGAAATGGTGCTTCTGATGCGCTGTTCATGAATAGGCTTCTAACTGGAGTTTTTCTATTGCTGGCATCTGCAGTAATTTTCTTTGCAACCGAGTTTGCATTGATGAAATACTTCGCGAAGTTGGCTGACACCATAGTGGTTCTAAAAGATGTTATGCTAAAGCGCATTAAGATGCGGGGTAATGATGGTTCTCCTGAGGATGTTGTAGGTAGGATTAGTAGTGATGTTGATTTCACTATTTGGAACATTAACGCTGTTCTCACAACCCTCATACCCAATCTTTTCAGCAGTGTAGCATCCATAGCCTCTGTCTTCAGCTTTAATGCCGTAATAGGCTATATATCTCTAGCATCTCTTGCACCATATATGATAATTGCTGAGTATTATAGTAGAAGAGTTGAGCCTGTGAGAACCGATGAGAGAAGAGCTTATAGTGTGAGTATTGTTCGTATTAGGAATGCTGTTTATGAGTACAATGACTTCGATGTCCTAAGCAATGTGTTTTCCTGGTGGAGAAAAGCTATAACAGCTCTGATGTGGTATGATAGAGTGTACTGGGGCTATTCACTATTCACACAATATGCTTCTGTCTCAGCTATAGCTTACCTATCTGTAGATAAGACTAGGAGGGGAGAAATAGATGTTGGGGCACTGGCCGGGATTCTCTCAGCAGTGTTTGGAGCACATGGAGCCATAATGAATGCTATGTGGGCTCTCTGTATACAGAGTCAGACTGTTGCTGCAATAAAGAGGGTTTCAGAATATCTTTTCGCTGACAAGGAGCTGAAGAAAGCAGAGGCTCCATTGCAGGCTCTTCCCATCGTCAAGAGATAAAAACTTTTCCTCTACAGAAAAACTGTTTTGGGGTGCAGCTCTATGGCATATTGTGAAAATGGTTTTAGGAAAGCTATTCAGATTGGAATTGTGATTAGGGATATTGAAGAAGCGTTGAATCGCTGGTGTAAGTTGTTGGGAATTGAAAAGCCTAGGGTTATAGAGACAGAGGAGTGGGAAAAGACTAAGGCAATGTACATGGGTGTGCCTACTAGGGGGAGGGCTAAGCTAGCATTTATAGATCTAGATAATATAACTATAGAGTTGATACAGCCCATTGATGGGCCTAGCACATGGGAGTCCCAGCTAAGTGCCTATGGTCAGGGAGTCCATCACATAGCATTTGTGGTAAAGGATGCTGATGGCTGTGCGAAGAAGTTGGAAGGTTTTGGTGGTATTAGGGAACAGGAGGGGTTATTTGAGGGTGGCAGATACATATATGTAGATCTTTTAAAGAGTCTGGGTGTGAGAGTAGAGTTGTTGCAATTCTTTAAATAAGGTGTATTCATTGGATTTGAGAAGAATCCTTGAATACGTTGCGAAAGGTGTTATAACAGTTGATGAGGCTCTTAAAGAGGTGAGGCTCTTTGCATTAGAGCAAATAGAGAATTCTATACGGTTCGATATTGGAAGGGAGCTTAGAAGAGATGTGCCTGAAATCATTTTTGGCGAGGGTAAATCTGTAGAGGAGTTGCTGAAGCTCGTTACAGCTGTTACGCCAAAGATTGGTAGGGTTATTGTTTCAAGGCTTCGTAAAGACCATGTAGAGGTCTTGAAGAACTTGGGTGCTGAGGGTTTTTCTGTTGAGGTTAATGAGAGGGGTAGGATAGCTGTTATCAGGGTGAGAAACTATGAGAAGCCTGTGTACAACTGTAAGGTGGGTGTTGTAACTGCTGGAACTGCTGATATAGGTGTTGCTGAAGAGGCTAGAACCATTGTTGAGGAGATGGGGTGTAGAACTATAGCGTTATATGATGTTGGTATTGCGGGGTTTCAAAGAGTTTTAGAGGCTGTGAAAACCCTTAAGAAAGAGGATGTTGATGTGGTTATTGTGGTGGCTGGTATGGAGGGAGCCCTACCATCAGTAATAGCTGCACTCCTCGATATACCGGTTATAGGTGTTCCCACATCCGTTGGCTATGGTGCTGGAGGAGGTGGAATGGCAGCGCTATACTCAATGCTACAAGCATGTCCATTGGGATTAGCTGTGGTCAACATAGATAACGGTGTTAATGCAGGTATTGTAGCAGGGTTAATTGGGAGAAGAATAGCATTCTATAAGCAGAGATAAGCTGTTTCAGTGAGCAGTTGTAGACATTAGTAGTTTGTCACATCAAAAAACTTTATATTACCTGCCATAGTCTTTAAGCTGTGTAAGGGGTGTTTCATTGAATAGAGTTATTGTTATAGACCCTTCAATATCGGGGATATCGGGCGATATGCTTTTAGCTGCACTTATTGATATTGGTGCAGATCTTGATATTCTTAGTAAGCTTGGTAAAGCTGTTGCTAGGGTTGTAGATGGTGTTGAAGATGTTAATATAAGTGTTGAAGATGTTGTGAGAGGGGGTATAAGAGCAAAGGCTTTGAAGGTAAATCTCGTTGAAAAACATGTAGAGAGGAGTGGAACTGAATTGCTACAGTACGTAGAGGCTGTTGTCGATGAGGTTGGTTTGGGGGATAAAGCGAAGAGAATAGCGCTTAGCGCTATTAGGGCTCTTGTCGAGGCTGAGGCTATAGTACACAGCTCAAGTGTTGATGAAGTGCATCTACATGAGGTTGGATCTGCTGATACTGTGATTGATATTGTTGGCACTGCCATGGCTTTAGAGAACCTCGGTCTTTTAGAATCCTCTTTCTACTCTCTTCCAATTGCTGTTGGTGGGGGGTATATCGAAATACATCATGGCACATACCCGGTTCCAGCCCCTGTAGTACTAGAGTTGCTGAGAAGAGGAAATGCAATGTTTTTTGGTGGTACTGTTGAAGGAGAACTCGCAACACCAACTGGTGTAGCTATACTCATATCTCTTGTTAACAGCTTTGTAAAGGCTTTGCCAATGATCAGCATAGAGAAGATTGGTTATGGTGCTGGTCAAAGAGATTTTACTACACATCCAAATGTTCTTAGAATTCTTGTTGGGAGGTCTGCTGAGAATGTTGAGGGGCTTGAAGCTGAGGATATCGCTGTGTTAGAAACAGATGTAGATGATGTCTCAGGAGAGCTAGTGGGATACGTTATTGAAAAGTTATTTGAACTAGGGGCAAAGGATGTCTCTGTACAGCCTCTATACATGAAGAAGAATAGACCTGGTTACACAGTTAAGGTGTTATCTGATTTAATTATTTATCCAATACTCGTCAAAACATTGATTAATGAGCTCGGCACACTTGGTGTTAGGGTATACATAATGAAGAGGTTGAAGGTTCCTACAAGGGAGCGTAAGACCATCGATGTAGAGATAGATGGCAAAAGGTATAGAGTCGATGTCAAGGTGTCCACAGATCACATGGGCAATGTAGTAAACATAAAGCCTGAATACGAATCTGTAAAAAGTGTTGCAAAAGAACTTGGAGTGCCATTTAGAAAAGTGTTTAACAATGTGCAAAAAGCAATTGAAAAGCACCTCAATAATGAAACATAATAAGATCTGAGAACTATCTATAAAACTTTAAGACGTTACAACCAAACTCTCCGCACCTCATAAATAAGTAGAAAGCAATATATTTAACAAAATCCTTAGCAAAAGGTTTCATAGATATATCTCGTGATTTCTGACCTCCTCCCCACCCTGAAGGGCGGGGGTTCTCTTTGGGCGACTCACAGGCTCCCCATCTATTCGGGGTTTACATCTGTTATGTAAACCTCTCTATGTTGTGTGGTAGATGTTAAAGTTCTTTGTTTAGATTTGGAGGAGTTGAAAGAGTTTTGTTGTGAGCTTAAGTCAGTTGGTAAAAGTGTTTAGTTAATGTATTTGCAAGATTTTTAAATACCTGGATGTTTGTCCATGTTTTGTTTGAGTTACAGCTATTCTTGGTTGTGTCATTATTTTGTTGGTGGTGTGTTATGAGCTGTGTGTGGCAAGAATTCGAGGAATTGCAAGGATAGAAGGGGGTTTGGTAGGAAGGTAGGTGGCAAAGGTCATAAACTATATGATAAAGGTCATTTGTTTGAATCTCTTATTGCAAAGTTTTTGAGTATAGAGCTATTTCAGAGTTGTTGATTAGAAGTTAGTTGGGTTTCTAAGCTGTGGTTTTATATATCTATGCTGATGAAGAGCTGTGCTCTGATAAATTGTTAGCTCAAATCCTAAGGGCTTGTTCCGTTAATCTCAATGCTTGTTGAACCCACTTCAGAGGTAGCAATACTACCAATGGGGAGTGGGGGAGGAAGCTCATGGATTTAGCGAACAAACGTGAATTGATGAGAATGGGCATCTAGGGATAAAAGGATAGCGATAAATGTTTATAAGCTATTTTGTGCAAGCTGTTCTTGGTGATGAGTATTAGAATTCATAGGACTTGGATGATGACGCTTGATAGATTCACAGCTTCGAGCTCTGTTTGGGATAGGGTTAGTGGGTTGGAGGCTCGATCTAGAGCAAAATTCTCCAAAAGAAGGTATAGTCCTAAACCTCCTCACAATATTAGGAACTTTCAGCGTTCACGGTGGAGAGGAGGTTAGAGTAAATTAATAGTACTTAGCACAGGTGTCTAAATGGCTTTTCCGGGAAAGAGAGTCGCTGTTGGAGCTGATGACCTTTACCCAGCTGTAAATGCTGTTGTTAGATATTTGAAGGAGAAGGGCTTTGAGATAATACCTGTTGGTTCTGTGAGAACTGGTAGACCAGAACCATGGCCTTTTGTAGGCTATGAAGTGGGGAAGCTTGTTGCAAGTGGGGATGCTGACTGGGGTATTGTAGTTTGTTATACAGGCACAGGGGTGTCCATGGCTGCAAATAAGGTTAGGGGGGTTAGGGCTGCGCTCTGTAATGATGCTGAGACTGCTAAGGGTGCTAGGCTTTGGAATGATGCCAATGTGCTTGCTATGAGTGGGAGGCTTGTAACAGAGTATCTAGCCAAGGAGATTCTCGATGTTTGGATAAGCACTGTTAAGATTGATGAGAGTGAAGCTAAGAATATAGAGCTTTTGAAGAGGCTTGATGCTGAAGGGAAGTTGTAGAGAGGGTAAGACTATGTACAAGTTTATATATGTTGATAAAGAGGTTTTGAAGAAACTTCCCAACAATGTTTACGAGTTTTTCTGGATGCCCATGCTAATGACCAGGCTCCTCAACTGTAAACCAAAGAACTTGTACCTATTTGACTGCATCTTTACACAGGTTACTGAAAACCCCTATGCACTACTCATGCTACTCAGTAAAATACCTCAGAAAACACGTGTTGTGGATACCATGCCATTCAATGCAAGGAAGATAACTGGCATAAAGTGTAGCGTTGTAGACGTTGTTCAAAATCTCAACGCGATGGCCAACGAGATTACAAGCAACAATTATACAAGGCTCTACCAAATTATTGAGAAAGTATCTGAGTTTGAAGATGTTGTAATCTCCTATAGAGTTTTCCTCAGAACTAAGAGATATGTTATACCAGCTGAAAAAGTAAAGGAGTCTACACTTAGAATAGCTTCAAAGAGTGCTAAAAAAGCTTTAGAGCATCTATGCTGCATAGAGAAGGACATGGCTAAAGGCATTGAGATAGAAGAAGCACAACCAGTCTACACACTAGCCTTCTTCTCAAAGGATTTTAGCGATGGTGGAATTGTTGTAGGCAAGAAAATCATCAGATTCAAGTCCTTGGCAAAATTCATGAAGTCTTTCAAAGAGTATATAGCGAAAGCTATTGTATAAGTGTTTCCCGCTAATGGCATGTGATGGTGTCTGTAAATACCTATAGTTCTGTTAACGAGATTGCTTCTCTATGCATGTTCGCTAACCTCACCCACACCCCGTGAATAAGTTTTTGAGTTGCTTCAGTAGTTGTGTAGTGTGTTTGTGATGCACTAAACTTTTGTTAGTGGAAAACAAAGAGTCAAAACTTACATGTTATTCAGACTAACCACAAAACTGCTTTAAGCCTGTAACAGATTTGAAGAGATCTGTAGATGTCCTTTATCTTCCCTTTGCTTCTTCAGACGAGGCCTTTTTCAGTTATTAGCAGGTTTTGTGAATATGGGTACTTGGAGAGCGGTGAGTATTATTAAAGAGATGCTAAAACCTTTTTAAGCTGTTCATCGTTATAGGTTGCAACCAGACACCCAATCCTCTTCTCACTGTCTATTTCGATATCGAGTGCATCCCTAAGGTTTTCTGAACATTCTATAGCTTTTGCCCCCAGGGCTGTTGCTATCCTTAAAGCTGCTGCAACATCGACATTCCTAAGCTTAGCCCTAGCATCTATGAATACCTCTGCGTTTCCAAGCCCGACATAGACTATATCGAGAGCGGCGCTACCTAAAGATCTTATGGCCAGTCTCTTTGTGTGGCTAGAGGCATATTTGAGTAATGGTTTGTAAGAATTCTCATTCTCAAAATACCCCAGCATTATTGGGGCTGGTTGTGCTCTTCTACTATACTGCCTACCTCCAAGCACCTCAACAAGTCCATCCCTATAAACGTAGGTCACATCTCTAAACACCTCTGCTACAATAGCTAACTCAACATCCCTTACCCTAGCACCTTTTTTATAAGGGGCTATAGCTAGTGATATAGAGGCCCATGGTATTTCGTAGGCAAAGTTTGTACTACCATCAACAGGGTCTATAACAGCAATCCATTTTGGGTTTTTCGAAATCAAGAGCCCAGTTTCCTCACTAAGGAAAGCAACCTCGCCTAGTACTTGAGCTAAGCACTTCTCTACAATTCTCTCTGCTTCAACATCGAAACTCTTTGACACATCTCCAAAAGGATTTTGCCCAACAACATCGTAGCTTACAGACGAAGACCTCAAATATGCTCTCACGCTCTCTACACAATTCAAGATCTCTCTCCAGAGCCTCATAAAAATCACACAGAAAGCTTTTTGATTTTTGAAGAGTAAAAATGTTTTCATATTTTCAACAGCTATGTAAATATAGCTTGACTTTTGCAATACAAGTATTTATATAGGTCTCTGCAATTGGGTATGTTGAGGCTCTAAGCAATGAATAGTTCAGGCAGTTTTGAAGGGGTTCTCATAGTTAGTTTTGGAGGTCAGTATACGCATCTCATAGCTAGAAGGGTTAGGGAGCTCAATGTCTATAGCGAGATTGTTAGCTATTCAGAGGTTTCTCAGAAGCTCATTGACGAGCTGAGGCCCAGGGCTGTGATACTATCTGGAGGGCCTAGCAGTATATATGCTGAGAATGCTCCGAGGGTTGATAGCTGGTTACTTGAACTCGGCTTGCCTGTGCTAGGGATTTGCTATGGGCATCAGCTGATAGCTTCTATGATAGGTGGTAGGGTTGAGAGGGGGCTTGGGGAATATGGTAAAACGGAGATAGAGATCATGTCCATGGATCCAATCTTCAGTGGTTGGAATAGCAAAGAAATTGTTTGGATGAGTCACAGAGATTATGTAGCTACGCTTCCCGAGGATAAGGCAGTTATACTTGCAAGATCTGTAGAAACAGGGTACATAGCAGCATTTAGGCTTAGAAATAGACCTGTCTATGGTGTTCAGTTCCATCCAGAAGTTATCCACACTCCAAAGGGTAGAAGGCTTCTAGAGAACTTCGTCATAGGTATTGCTAAAGCGCAGAGAAACTGGGTTTTAGGAAACATAATAGATACTATTGTTGAGGAACTTAGGAAAACACTACCACAAGGTGAGAAGGTGTTGTGCGCTGTTAGTGGTGGTGTAGACTCAACAACAACAGCGTTACTGCTTAAAAAGGCTGTGGGGGATAGACTGGTAGTTGTATTTGTAGATCACGGGCTCTTGAGAGAGGGTGAGGCTGAGGCAGTTTTAAACATGCTAAGAAACCTAGGGCTAAACCCGATATACATAGACTCTTCAAAGGAGTTTCTCAGAGCATTAAAAGGTGTGAAAGACTGTGAAGAGAAGAGGAGGATCATAGGTGAGCTCTTTGCAAAGATATTTAAAGATATTGCAGAGAGTGATAAAGATATTAAGTGGCTTGCCCAAGGAACAACATATCCAGATGTAATTGAGAGTGGCTTTGCTCCTGGGGCAGATAAAATCAAGAGTCATCATAATGTAGCTGGTTTGCCAAAGTGGCTAGGACTCAAAGTTGTAGAGCCCTTGAGGTACTTGTATAAGGATGAGGTTAGGAGAATAGCCATTGCTCTAGGAGCTCCAGAAGACTGGGCCTATAGACACCCATTCCCAGGACCAGGTCTAGCAGTGAGGATAATAGGGGAGGTAACAGAGGAGAAGTTAAAAATAGTGAGAAAAGCTTCAAAGATAGTTGAGGAAGAACTCATGAAAACAGGTCTTTATAGAAGAGTTTGGCAAGCCTTTGCTGTTGTTGGTGAGGATAGGTGGGTGGGGGTTGAGGGTGATAAGAGAGCTGTTGGCTACATTGTGACAATAAGAATTGTAGAGAGCGAAGATGGCATGACTGCAGATTGGAGCAGAGTGCCTTACGATGTTCTAGAGAAAATTGCTAGTAGGATAACCAGAGAGATACCAGAGGTCACAATGGTCACCTATGCAGTAACATCAAAACCTCCTTCAACAATAGAGCCCTGCTAAACATGAACCGAGCCTAAACATATTAAAAATAAAAATTAAAAAACTTAAATTACATTGACTAAAAGGATAAAGAGGAAGAGAATCATGGCGCGCAGCAATTATAAATTCAAGTAAGACATGAACAGTATACGACTAACTCTAAATAGCGAAATGTCTAACAAGTGCTGACGGTTCCCCGCTATAAGTGGCGAGAGCTCTGCACCCACTAGGGCTCTCCCTCATCTATCAAGAGTTCCTCACGGGCGCGGCATCATGGTTTCAGGCTCTGTGGCTATCTCCAGGAAACGCAGGCCCATAGCTTACTACGCTCACATCCGACACCAAGCGTAGGCGCTGTAACAAAAGGTTTATAAGTATTTACAGTCTCTCCACCCTGAAGAGCAAAGTCTCAAACAAGTGGTGAAACCATTGGCTGAAATGCGCTTTAAGTTACAGAGAGTTGCCATGAGATCTATTACAGCAATTGTATTAGCAGCAACCTATGCTGCTTTAGTTTTGGTGCTACCTAGCATTAGTTATGCAGCTATTCAAATAAGGATAGCGGATATATTATCACCGCTACCATACATAATGGGTTTCGAGAGTGTGCTTGGACTTGCGCTAGGAACTCTAATAGCAAACGCATATTCACCTTTTTGGCCATGGGATATCGCAATAGGCACTTTATGCACCTTTACATATGCCTTAATTGACTGGGTGCTGGGCAGAGTCTTTGGGTATAGGAGATGGATGCTTGCTATAATAACAGTTGTGAACTCTGTTATTGTAGGGCTTTACATAGGTGCTCTAATGCTGGGATTTATAGTTAAGAATGGCGATCCTCTAGAGCTCTTCCTGCTGCTCACAGGAGAAAGCCTTATACCAATGGGTATAGGAAGCTTTATACTAATTCCCACTGTTAAGAGATATCTAAGGAGATTTTGATTGACACTCCATTTAGGATTTTTCTAAGAGCTAAAAACACTAATTCTCTATTCAAGAAAACAGGAATTTATAGTTTAGCACAAATAGAATTAGATGAGTAGCTAGAGCTCGCTTTGGAGAACTCTACGGTTCGTGTCGGCTTAGTGAAACCTGTTAAGATTAGGGTTGGCTGGTTGACCCTCCTCACCCTGAATGGCTGAGGCCTCCTCAAGTGGTTCACTGATTCCCCTTATCTATTCGTGTTTACAACCGAAAGCCTCGCCCTTCAGGGTGGGGAGGAGGTCAGACCAAGTATTTTTCCAAGTATTGACCCTAGTACGTATAGCAGTATCGATACACTGAATATCAGTATAGTTGTTTCGCTGAATTCTTTTATATAGCTTCTATTATGTAGAATAGCTACGTAAAACGTTAGATAAGATACAACAGCTAACGCTATTACCACCATAGTTATGAAAGCTATCATCAAGTTGTTTATGATGAAGTAAGGTGTTGCTAAGAGAAGTGCTACAGATATGTATGCCAGTAATGTGTAGATAGCTGCTAAACCTGGACTAGCTCTATCCTCATTTTTTGCCTGCGTATAGGAGGCTATACCCATAGATATTGATGCCGCTATACCTGCTAGAAGACCTGTTAAACCTGCGCTCAACGTGTTTTCGAATGCACCTAGAGAACCTGTATAGATACCTGTAAGCTCTACTAATGCATCTGAAACTCCAAGAGTTATAGCACCTATATACTTAACCCTCCCCTCATCTATACTCGATAGGAACTCTTTTTCATGCTCTTCTTCATCTAAAATTATCCTTTCAACCTCTTCCCTCAGCCCTGGTCTCAGCTTAACCATCTCTCTATAGATAGCTGTAGCTGACCTCTCTTTAGCTTCGAGAATCTTTAGTAGAACTGTTAAACCGAATAGATAGAACATAACTGTATAGATAAACACCTTAAACATATGTGCCCTTGAAGAACATTCACCTACAACACTTCTCCAGAAAAGATAATGTTTATATTCATCCTCAGCTGCTCTCAAGAGTGCTTCTCTCAAATTCTTTTTCATAAAAGGTTTTCCAGCGAGAGATCTGTACAGATGATGCGAAAAATATTCGTCTCTACACATCTCCCGAACAACACCACCTATATCCACAGCTAACACCTAGTGTTTTACTCTACGTATACGATCCTTAACCAGATGTTCAAAAGCTTTAGCAATATCTACAACTAGCAGTACTAAGAGTATGAGGATGATGGCTGTCACTGTGTAATTACTCAAATCAACAAGATCTTTTTCTGCATTACTTAGAGCTAGAACGAATTTTAGCGGGTATATGGATAGAGATGCTATGATTATGAGTATAGCTCTCTTTATAATCTTCTGGTAGACTGAGGGTGTAACCCATAGCTTCTCGACAACTCTATCTCTTAAAGCTGTGAATAGAGCTACAAGGTTTTTGAGTAAGTTGTAAGCGAAGTAGATTATTAGAGCTATCTCTATAGATGATATGAACTGCCATAGAAATGTATATAGATAAGATCCTCCAGAGATTTGGTAAAAGCTAATCTTATCTAAAGCCACGCTGGAGAGATACACTAACACTATTAGGAGAGCTAAGTTTAAGAGCATCTTCTCCACTATCAACCCTATCGAAGGTTTTACAACAGGTTTAGCCATAGGTACTTCTATACGTGGCAACATTATCTTCTTCCTAAACCTTATCTCCTCCCTCATTCTATATGTCAATGTTCTCACTATGAAGAACCAACTAGAGAACGCTATATACATAAACCCTACTTCGTACATGTTCAAGATAGTTGATATAGCTAGAACTGTTATCCTAACATCTCTTGTAGCCCAAGGGAATGAGTTCCTCAGTTTAGCTATGAACTCTCTATCCTCTACAATATTACTAACGTAACTTACGCATATAGAGCCTAAGAGAGTTAAACTGAATAACGATGTGAATAAGACTAGGTGAATTATATCTACAGCATGAGACACTATTATCTTGGTGATTAGTTGGTAAAACATTGCTGCCATAATCATGGTGTCTACAACTCTATCAAGTAGGGTATCGAGGAAAGCTCCAAACCTGCTCTGTGCTTTGAATAACCTAGCTAGTTCTCCATCAACGCCGTCTAGGATTGAGGATAGAATGGCTAGAACTGCTCCTACCAAGTTCTTACCTAAGAATATGAAGAACGAAGCTAGTATACCTATGGAGAAAACTATGAGTGTAACTATGTTTGGATCTACATATATTCTTGATCTGTATAGAGCAAGACTTATCTTTGTCGATATCTTTCTGTTTATATACCTAGAAACAATACCGTCGCTCTCCTTGACAAGGTTTTTAGCTAAGATTTTCCAGTATAGTTCCCTAGCTCTCTCAACATCCTCAGGAGTGTCTATATCTTGCCATAGATAACCAGATACATCTACGTAGCTGACAAGACCTTCTCTAGCTAGGGTGTTGATGAGATCTGATAGAGATGCTTTTCTACCTTTCTCAGCAACCACCTTCTCTACATAGCTATAGATATTCCTAGGTATATAGAATAAACCTGTATCTATACCGCTATAAGGAGGTATATTCTTACCTGATAAAACAACTGTATTACCATCGATAACTATCTTCAGACCTTCAACAGCATCCCTACCCCTAATCAGTCTATCTAAGCAGAGATAGATCTGTGAAGAGCCTTTAGCAGTTTTAACAAGTTTTCTAAGAATAGCAATTTCATATATATGGTCAGACATAGATAGAACAATATCATCCTCAACACCTCTACTCTTCAAAACTCTTAGAGCTTGGTAAAAAGTCCAGAGATTACCATCACCTTCAGCAACATCTATAACTAGAACCTCGACATCACCTCTACCTCTAAAGAATTGCTCAAACTCAGACCTAGTCACAACATATATATCCTTAACACCAACTTCGCGGAAAACACCAACAACATAATCTAGAATAGTTACACCAGGTTCAAGCTCGATCAAAGTCTTAGGGATACCTGAAACGACAGATCTTAAACGAGTAGCAAAACCAGCTGCAAGTATAACCCCAATCAAATTAACACCCTAACCCTCTCTCAGCACAAAGAACTACCTAATACATATCAACTGCGATACTTATATACTTATCTGATTAACCTCAGACCACGTATCATAAGAAACAGATGCAACACATGTTGTAGTTAAGCAATTGATGAACTTCTCCAGTAAATCTAAAATTGTTTAGAGATAGGGTCTATTGTCATTTGTCCCCAGATACTCATCTTCATCAGCTTATGTTTGTTGCATCTAGGGGCTTCTACCTCGCGTTTCCCCGCTTTCAATATTTGTGAATAGCTGTAGATAG